>JBGPSX010000013.1:0-19019 GCA_041490325.1 Bryobacteraceae bacterium
AGAGAGTGGGATTCGAACCCACGTTAGAGTTTCCCCTAAACACGCTTTCCAAGCGTGCGCCTTCAACCACTCGGCCATCTCTCCGGGGTGTAGAGGTTCGGCGCGAACGGGCCGCTCGCGCCACCTCAGTCTAACATGCGCCGGAATCAGACGCTGTGGCGCTTGGTGCGAGAAAGCAACTCCTTCGCGCGAGCCAGCACCTTGTTCTCAGCGTCCTCTTTGGTATCGGCCTCGACGCGAGCCAGACCCGCGCCCGGCGACACATTGTCGGCCTTGGCGTGCCATTTGTCGCCGAGCTGATAGCTGCTGACGTTCACCGGCCAGCCGTCGATCTCGACCCGGCGCTCGCTGAAATTCTCAGCCTTCATGCCACACCAGCCGATTTGGCGGCGCCTTTCTCCACCGGCGCGCCGACCAGATTGCCCCATTCCGTCCAGGAGCCATCGTAGTTGGTGACGTTGCCGACGCCGAGCAGATACTTCAGTACGAACCAGGTGTGACTCGACCGCTCTCCGATCCGGCAATACGCGATAACCGGCGTCGATTGGCTGATCCCTTCAGCGCCGTAAAGCTTCTGCAAGTCTTCAAGCGCCTTGAAGGTTCCGTCGTCGTTGCACGCCTTGCCCCATGGCACGCTATGCGCACCCGGGATGTGACCGCCGCGCTGGCAGGTTTCGGGCAATCCTGGAGGCGCCAGAATTTCGCCCGAGAATTCCTGCGGACTGCGCACGTCGATCATTACCGTGTTGGCCGCTTTCCGGGCTTGCTGCACCTGCGGCAAGAACGCACGAAGCGACAGATCCGGACCCGTGGCCTTGTACGGCTGTGAGCTAGGCGTGGCCTTGCCCGGAGTCGTTTCGAGATTCTTCCCCTCAGCCAGCCACTTCTTCCTTCCGCCATTCATGATGCGAACATCCTTATGGCCGTAAATCTTCATCTGCCACAAGGCCCAGGCTGCAAACCAGTTGTTGTTGTCGCCATACACGACCACGGTCGTGTCGTTCTTGATGCCCGATTGCGTCATCAGGGCCTCAAACTGTGCCTTCGGAAGAATATCCCGGACTACCGTGTCACACAATTGCGTGTTCCACGCCCAGGCGATTGCTCCCGGAGGATGTCCTTCGTCGTAGGCCTTGGTGTCGACGTCTACTTCGACGACTCGAACGTTCGGATCGCTGGCGTGTGTTGCCACCCAATCCGTGTCTACCAAGACTTCAGGATGCGCATAGTTAGCCATTGTTATCCCTCCGTTTGCCTATTCTAGCCCTCGCCCAAAGCGGATGTTCAGGCGAGATCGAACTTCTCGTGATGGAGCATCGGGTCGGCTTTCACCAGTACGGGCCGCCGCAAGATCTCCTCGAGCTCCTCCAGATATTTGTTCTGGTTCGATTTGAGGAATCGCGCTACTTCCGGATGGACGCGCAGCATCACGTCTTTGCCTTCCACGACACCGGCGATTTTGTGCGCTTCCTGGAGAATCTCGCTGACGATGGTGGAAACGCTCTTTACATATCCCGCACCCTCGCAGTGCGGACACGGCATGCAGAGTGCCCGTTCCAAACTCTGTTTCACTCGCTTGCGCGTAATGGCGACCAGACCGAAATCGTTGAACTGCAGAACCTTATAAGGAGCCCGATCGGAACGCATCGCGTCCTCAAGGGTCTGCATCACCTTCTGTCGATTCTTGCGCTCGTCCATGTCGATAAAATCGACTACGATGATCCCGCCCAGATCTCTCAGACGCATCTGGCGGACAATCTCCTTCACCGCCTCGGTGTTGGTCTTGACGATGGTGTCTTCCAAGCGATTGGAACGGCCCACATACTTTCCCGTATTCACATCGATAGCAACCAGCGCTTCAGTCTGGTTGATGACGATGTAGCCGCCCGATTTCAGCCACACCTTGGGACGCAGCGCCTTCTCGAGCTCGGCCGTTATGTTGAACGCGTCGAAGATCGGCTCCGGACGCGTGAAAAGTTTGACGCGATTCACCAGGCCCGGCTGGAACCGCTGCACGAACCGGAGCACACTCTCGTAAAGTTCTTCGTTGTCCACCCAGACTGCCTTGAACTCGTCGGTGAACTGATCGCGTAGCGTGCGCTGCACGATATCCAGATCGTGGTGCAACAGCAAGGGAGCCGGCCGCTTCTCCGCCTTTTGACGGATGTCCAGCCACAGATTGAACAGGAAATTCATGTCGGCGGCAAGGTCTTCTTCGCTCTTGCCCTCACCCGCGGTACGCACGATGAAGCCCCCGGGAATCCCGGCGGCGTGAACTTGAAGAATGCGCTTCAGCCGCAGGCGCTCTTCGTCGCTCGCGATCTTGCGCGAGACGCCGGTGTGCTCCACCGTCGGCATGTAGACGACGAATCTTCCCGGCAAAGCGATGTGCGACGTAATGCGCGCGCCTTTTTGACCGAGCGGCTCCTTGGCAATCTGAACGATAATCTCTTGCCCTTCTTTGAGCAGTTCGGTGATAGATGGAATGGCGGCTTTTTCGGGTCGGCTGACCGTTCGGCTTGATTCCGGCCTGGCAGGCGCCGTCTCCGCCACGGTGGGAGCAGCCTCAGTGCGCCGTTCGTGATCAAATTTCGATTCACCGGAACCGCCTCCGCGCATCTTGCGGCGCATGCGGCGGGGCATGCGGTGCGGGTACCGGCCACCCTGCTCGCGAACTTGTGCCGTGAGTTGTGGTGCGGCCGAGGCCGCCTGTGCTGTTTCAGATCCAGGCGCCGTTGCATCCGAAGGTGTGGGCGCGCCTTCGACGTCCGAAGAGATAGCGCCTTCGGATTCCAGGCTGGCCTGAGGTTCAGTTTCCGATTCCGCAAAAGCGGAGCTCCCCGAGTCGGGTTCCTCAGAAATCGTTTCGGCTTCGGGGTAACTCTCCTCCACCACCGGCTCAACCTCGGCGGCCGGCGCATCTTCGGGTTCGGGCTCAACGGAAGGCGCCGACGCGCCAACAACTGTCTCCGTCTCGACGTCCTCGGCCGTCTCCTGCAGGCTCCGAATCTCGTCTTCTTCGGCCTCATCCAGCGCCGGAACTCCGGCTCGATACTTGGCGAGTGATTCACCCGGAAGGACCGCGAAATCGCCACCGCTGGCCTCGCCGGCTGGTGGTGCTTCCCTGAACGGGGGTACTTCCCTGACAGGGGGCGCTTCCCTGACAGACGGCGCCTGCCTGAACGGCTCACGCGGCGGTCCGGCTTCCACTCGGGGCGGCCGAGAAACATCCGCGGCATACTTTGAGTCCGGGAACCCGCGCCCGCGAGTCCTGCGGCGCCGCGACCTTCGTCCGCGCTGGTCGCGCGAATCGGTATCTTCAGGACGCTCTGACCGGGACGGCGCAACTGGTGTGGCAACCTCGCCCGGCTCAATCGCGGCTATCCCTTCGGATTCGGCTCCAACTGTAGCGACTGGCTCTGCGCCTTCAGGCGACTCAATCGGAGGGCGGCTCTCACGCTCGGGCTTCCGGCTCTCGCGACTTACCGAGACGCGATCGAACTCCTCGTTCTCCTCGAAAAAGTCCGAGACATAGAGGAACGTGTCGCGCTCCAACCCGATGTCCACGAACGCGGACTGCATGCCCGGCAGCACGCGCGTGACGCGTCCTTTATGAATGCTCCCGGCCAGCGAATATTCGTTGGATCGCTGAAAAAATACTTCGACCAGTTGATCGTCTTCAAGAATCGCCACCTTAGTTTCGTGGCGATTGGCTGAAATCACCAGCTCTTTGCTCATGAATACTCCTCGACTTCATGGCGGGAACGGAGGATCGAGGAGAACGAAGGGCTTCGCAATTCAGCATCGCTCGGGGTGATCCCTTGGACCGTTGACCCCGCACTAGCCGACGATAAAATCTTTTGGCCCCAGAGAGCGGAGTAAACATACTCGAACACTCTCCAAAGCGGCCGGACTGCCCGGATCAGGACGCGAAGACCGCTGCAGCCCGCCAAAAACTCGCTTACCCTCAAATCTACTCGGAACCGGCCGTATCCCGGCCGCTTCAGTTTACGAACCGCCGGAGCCGAACGTTATTCACCAGCCCCAGCATCAAAAATACCGCCACAATATTCGATCCGCCGGAACTCATCAGCGGCAGCGGAATACCGGTAACAGGCATCCTCCCCACCACCATTCCGACGTTCACCAAAACATGAAACAACAACAGTGCCGCGACACCCATGCAGATAAACATCCCGGCCCGGTCCGACGCCGTTTGCGCGTTCTGCACAATCTGCATGAGCAACAAGAAATACAATCCGAGCGCCACGATCACGCCCACAAAGCCATGCTCCTCGGCAAAGGCCGAGAAAATGAAATCGCGAAATGCAACCGGCAGGAACCCGCCTTGAGTTTGAGTGCCCTTGGTGACACCCTTTCCCCACAGCGCTCCCGAGCCCACGGCGATCTTGGACTGAATCACCTGGTAACCGGAGCCTTTGGGATCGCGGCTCGGATCGAGAAAGCTGACCACTCTCGCTTTTTGGTACTCCTTTAGCACGAACAAATAGCTGACCGGCACCGTGACCGCGATAATGAGAACGGCCGCAACGGCATACTGCCATCGGAAGCCAGCCATCAAAATTCCAACCATCAGGATCGGGATAAACGTCAACGCTGTACCCAAGTCCGGCTGAATCATGATCATGACCATCGGCAAAGCGACCAAGCCGCCAATTTTGAGCAGATCGGACAACTCGAGCCGCTCGGTCTTAAGCTCGGTCATGTACCGGGTCACCAACAGAACTATGACTAGTTTAACGAATTCCGATATCTGCAGATGGTAGCTCGCGGTCCCGATCCAGCGCCTGGAACCGAACGCGCTCATTCCGAGGGCGTAGGTCGCGATGAGGGTCACCACCGATAGGACGTAGAGCACCGGTACCTGGGCAAGCAGCGTGTGGTAGTCGATCAGAGTCGCGATCCACATCGCCAGCATGCCGGCCAGCAACCAGACCACTTGCTTCCACCAGGCATCGGCAAACCTGGTTCCATGCGTGGCGCTGAAGATTTGCAGGACGCCCAGAGCGCAAATAGCGCAAGCCAGGATGAACATCAACCAGTCGAAGTCGCGGATGGAACGGTAGGCCGACATATTAGTGGCCACCGCTTCCTTTGGCCGTGGCTCGGTAAGCGGCAGTAACCCGTAGCCGAGCCGCGACTAGAAGGAGCGGTTGGATGGCCGGCATCAGGGAGTCACCCGATGCGCCGGTGGCGTCATGAGAGGCGGAAGGCTCGCTATTTGCGGCAGAGGCTCCGCCAGACGAGCCTTCTTGTCGAAGTACGCCTTCAACACGTCGCGCACGATGGGCGCGGCCAATTGCCCGTGCATGCCGCCCTCAAACAAGGCTGCCACGACAATTTCAGGATTTTCTCGTGGAGCAAAGCCGACGAACCAGGCATTGTCCTTCATGCTCTGGCCCAGCTTGGTACCCTTCAAAACTTCATTGGAAGCGAGCTGCGCGGTACCCGTCTTGCCGCAGACGTTGACACCTGGGATTCGGGCGCGCACGCCCGTGCCACCTTCGTTCACTACAGCGTACATCCCGTAGATGACCTTTTGGATGTTCTCCATTTTGACATCGCCGCGCCGCGTCGGCATCAGCTGCGCGCCATCTTTCACCAAATGTGGCTGGAACCACATGCCACCGATTGCAATGCCGCCGATGGCGTGCGCCATTTGCAGCGGCGTGACTGTTAGAGCGCCCTGGCCAATTGCCACCGAGATGGTTTCGCTCGGATACCACCTCTCGCGGAAATTGCGGATCTTCCAGCGCGACGATGGAACGGTGCCCTCCATCTCATGCGGCAAATCGATCCCCGTCTTATGCCCGTAACCAACCATTTCCGCATACTGGGCGATCCGATCGATCCCTAACCGATTGCCTACGTTATAGAAATACACGTCGCACGACTGCGCCAGGCCGCGGTGCAGTTCCACGCCTCCGTGCCGGGTGTGACAATGGAACAGCCGTCCATAGAAAGTCGCCGAACCCGGACAATTGACGTGAAAGTTGTCGTCGATCGCCCCGGTCTCCAGGCCCGCTAGCGCCATGATGGGCTTGAAGGTCGAGCCCGGCGCGAGTTGCGCCTGCACCGCCCGGTTCATCAGGGGATGCTCCGGATTGTCCACGATGGCCTTCCAATCCTTGGATCGGATGCGGCCTGAGAACAAGTTAGGATCGAACGCGGGCCGGCTGGCCATGGCCAGGACCTCGCCATTGCGCGGATCGATAGCGACCACCGCGCCGCGCCGATTCTCCAGCGTTAGTTCGGCCACCGCCTGTAGATCGAGATCGATGGTCAGTTCCAGACTTTTCCCGGGAACCGCTTCCTGCTCCTCGGACAGAACACGGCGCTCGTTTCCAGCGCTGTCTACTTCGACGCGCCTCTGGCCGTCCACGCCGATCAGCGTATCGTTGTACTGCTTCTCGATGCCGTCCTTGCCAATGACGTCGCCCTGATGGAAGCGCGCAAACTCGGCAGTATTCAGTTCGGCTTCGCTCACCTCGCCGACGTAGCCGACCACGTGCGCGGCCAGGCCGTCGCGCGGATACAGCCGCTTCTGAACGTGAATCACTTCCAGCTCCGGGAACGTGTCGGCGTCTTTGTGCGATTCGACAAAGGCCAACTCGGCCGGAGTCAATTCTTCCTTGATCGCGATGGGTTGATAGGTGGGCGCGCCGCGAGTTTGAAACCGCCGCACGCGCGACACCAGGCTGTCGTAGTCGAGATTCAGCCCTTCCGCGATCGGCCGCAGGTGCTCCATTTTCAAGTTTTCGCGGGAAAGAAAAAGGCTGAATGAAGAATGGTTGTCGACGATCACTCGCCCGTCGCGATCCAGGATTTTGCCGCGTGGCGCCAGCACGGGAATCGACTTGATGCTGTTCTGCAGCGCCCGCGACTGGTACACCTCCGGATTACGGACTTGAAGATCCCAGAAGCCGGTGATCAAGAACAGAAAGATGCCGACCATCAAGTACTGAAAGAATGCGACCTTGCCGGCCGCGGACTTAGTATCGTCACGCAGCAAGGCGTTGTCGGAGATATTGCGGCGAACCCGGACTTTCACAAGACTACCAATTATCGAGCTACTTTCAGTCTATCCAATACGCGAAACAGCGGCAGGGCTACCGCAGCATTGAGCAGCCCAAAAACAAGCGTTTGCTGCACGTCAAAGAGCATGGCCTCGCCCAGCAGCGCGCGCGCTAAAACCCAATAAAAGAACTGATGAAACGAATAAAAGAAGAAGCTCAGGATGAACGTTACCACCGGATTCTCGACGTCGAACCGCATGCTGACGGAAGCGGCGAAATACCCAACCAGCGTCTTCACGATGCCGAACATACCGATGGGCTGGTGGGAAAGCGAATCCTGCACCAGACCGATGGCCATCCCGTAGAACACCGCTGAAATCGGCCCCCTGCGGCTCAGCGCGAAGTGCACGGTTATGAGCAGGGGCAACTCCAGGTAGGAAAGGAAGCCTATGAAGCGCGGAGCGTAGACCTGCGAGAGGATCGCGATCAAGGGAATGACGATCAGCCACACGATCCGGAATCGGTCGGCGGCGTCCTTGCGAGCCGGATTCGTTAGCAGGCGTTCCGTATACTCGGTCATGGAATTATTGCTGCGAACGGCCGGTCGCCGGCTTCGACGCCGGGGCAGGTGGAGGGGTGGCGGCGGGCGCGGCGACTGGCGGAGTAACGGGCTTGGCTACGCTGGGCGCTTTTTCCGTTCGCGGAGGCGGGGGCGCCGCTCCGTCGGGGTCGGCGTCGGTCGGATCGGTAACGAGAACCGGCGAGGCAGGCCGGGGCTTAGTCTTGACAGCGGCCGCGGCGGCAGAATCGCCCGGAACTTTTGAATCCGTCGCCGGCGGAGCACTCGAGACGCGGCCTTCAGATGCGCCCGCGCCAGGGTTAGCGGTGTTCGGCGCCGATAGCGCACTGGCGCCACTCGGCGGAACATTCGGCTTCACCGGGCTGGGCGAACCGCGAATGCCTTGGATTTTTGTGAAGTCCGGCGGCTTCGAACCAGGCAGTCCCTCTCCGAAAACATGCTTCTGGGCCTCGCCGGCTTGTCTGTATTGTTCGCGCAAACGATCGGCATCGGTTACCAGCGTAGTTTGCGGCGTGGCGCTTGGCGGCTGCGCCTGTTCGGAGCCAGCCGGGGCCTCGGGAGGCGGCGCGAGAATCTTGTATCCGGGTGAGGCGATCATGCGCTCCGGAATCTGCTCGTGCACGCCCTGCAGCACGATCAGGACAGCTTCCACGCCGCCTTGCATTCCGCTGGGAACCAGAAATATTTCTTTGAAAGTCTTGCCGTGCCGGGAAGCGCTGACTTTGCCCACCGGGAAGCCCTTCGGGAAAATGCGGTCATCTCCGGACGTGAAGAACCACTCGCCGATATCCACGTTCTCCTCGTTCTGTACATAGTCGACGATAACCTCGCCATGTCCCTGACCCTTCAAAGTGCCGCGCACGCGACTGGTTTGCGAGATCACTCCGGCTGCAAAAGTGGGATCGGTCACGAGCATGACGAGTGAGGCGGTTGGATAAGCGTCCACCACCTTGCCGACGATGCCGTCCGGCGTCACCACGGCCATGCCGCTTTCTACTCCGCTGGTCGAACCGCGGTCAACAAACACCACCTTTGAGTTCGCGCCGGTGCCGTTGCCGATCACTCGCGCGGCCACCGTCTTCGATTGCGAGTGCTCCTGAAAGACACTAAGCGCCCGAGCCCGATCCGCGGTGGAAAGCTCAGACTTGAGGTAGTGATTCTGGAGCTTCAGCTCCCCGTTCTCGTGCCGAAGTTTGTCGTTCTCGCTGCGCACGCCGAGCAGCACGAAGTAGTCTTCGACAAAGCCCCAGGAATAGCGGCGAACCACTTCGAGCACCTGTTCGGCGGGAGTCACAGCCGTAACGGCCCAGACGCGAATCAGCGGTACATCGCGATTGGTCTTGACCTGGTAGGCAATCAGCAGCAACTGCGCCACAATCACGATCAACAGGACCGTGAGGTTGCGGTAGCGGCTGAGAAAAAAATCCATAGCTACATTACATCAGCCCGGTTATTCCGGGCAAGCCGGCTACTCGATCGCCACTCTACGGAGCAATTTGAAGTCCGTTAGCATTTTGCCGGTTCCCAGCACCACGCTGGCCAGCGGATCCTCGGCGATGGAAACCGGAAGTCCCGTCTCTTCGCGGATCCTCTTATCTAAATTCTTCAACAATGCGCCACCTCCGGTCAAAACGATGCCCCGGTCGCTGATGTCGGCGCTCAGTTCCGGCGGCGTCCGTTCCAGCGCGACGCGGATCGCATTCATGATGGTGGCAACCGACTCGGACAGCGCTTCGCGGATCTCGCTGTCGTCGATGGTCAGCGTTTTCGGTACTCCTTCGATCAGGTTTCGGCCCTTTATTTCCATCGTCAGAGGCTTGTCGAGAGGATAGGCCGATCCGATCTGAATTTTTATGGCCTCGCCGGTGCGCTCGCCGATCAGCAGGTTGTACTTGCGTTTGAGGTACTGCATGATGGCGTTGTCCATCTCGTTGCCGGCCACTCGCACTGAGCGAGAGTAGACAATACCTGAAAGCGAGATTACAGCCACGTCAGTGGTGCCGCCGCCGATGTCGACCACCATGTTTCCGGAGGGCTCGGTCACGGGCAGCCCGGCGCCGATGGCAGCCACCATGGCCTGCTCCACCAGATGCACCTCGCTGGCCTTGGCGCGATAAGCCGAATCGATGACGGCGCGCTTCTCCACTTGGGTGATTTCGCTCGGAACGCCGATGACGATCCGCGGATGCACTAGCACCTTGCGGCCATGCGCCTTCAGGATGAAGTAATTCAGCATACGCTCGGTGACTTTGAAATCAGCGATTACGCCGTCCTTCATCGGCCGGATGGCGACAATGTTGCCCGGCGTACGCCCGAGCATCTCTTTGGCTTCCTTACCGACTGCTTCCACTTCACCGTTGGTTTTGTTGATCGCAACGATGGATGGCTCATTTACGACAATGCCCTTCCCCTTCGCAAAAACCAACGTATTCGCGGTGCCGAGATCGATCGCGAGATCAGATGAAAATAGGCTGAATAACGAGCGAATGTTCATTTGAGAGACCCTTCGGGCTCCTTTGCCCTTGTTTGGGCTGCGTTACACCCATCTATCGGCATTACAGAGGTTTGGCGGAGAGGCGCTTGAGCAGTCTCTCAAAGACTAACACATTCGCAATGCTGCATCAATTTGATTTCCGAAGAGTTGTAGGTATTGTAGCAGCGTTGCATGTGTGAAAATTGAGTGAGATGTTAACGCGGCGCTCGCTCGTGTTCGGCGGCCTAGGAGCAATGCTGGGCTGCGCCCGGAAAAAGGCCAAGGGATTCTCCGGATACGCGTTCATCGCGAATCAGGAAGGCGGCGCGGTGGCCGCGGTCGACCTCGAAGTGTTCGCCGTGGCCAGGCACATACGCGTGGATGGCGCACCCACGGACGTAGTCGCGCGGCCACTGCGTGCCCGGGTCTATGCGCTCACCCCGGAAAATGGCACGGTCCACGAGTTGGACTCCAGTAACCTGACCTTCGCGCGTAAGCTGCGCGTGGCTCATTCGGCGATTACGATGCGGCTGTCGCCGACTACGCCGACACTGTATGTACTCTGCAGCGAACCCAGACAAGTGGTGGCTGTCGCGCTCAACACGTTGCGCGCGGAATGGAGTCTCCCACTAGCGGCCGATCCGGTGGACTTCGATGTCTCGCGGGACGGCGCCCTGCTGGCCGTCAGCCACGGCGCCAGCCAGTCCATCAGCATCATCGACGCCGCGCGGCAGCAGGCATTGCCGATCATACACGCTGGCGGCGACATTGGCTCTGTCCGCTTCCGGTCCGATTCGCGCCAGCTCATCGCGGCGAACCTCAGCGAGCGGCTGCTCTCCTTCTACCAGACGCACGACCGGAGATTGATCGTAAACCTGCCGTTGGCAGTTCGACCCGACCGTCTGTGTTTCAAAGCGGACGGTGGCGAGTTGTTCGTCACCGGCGAGGGAATGGACGCGGTGGTGGTAGTGGAGCCGTATTACACGCCGCAAGTCGCGCAGACCGTACTCGCGGGTCACAACCCGGGCGCGATGGCGGCTTCCAATTCCGATTCACCCGGGTATCTGTTCGTCGCGAATCCGCAGGCCGGCGATGTGAGCACCCTGGATGTCGTCACGAAGGAAGTGGTCGGGGTGACGCCGGTTGGAACGAAGCCATCGTATATCACCATCACGCCCGACGACCAATACGCTCTGGTGCTGAACGAAGCCTCAGGCGACATGGCGGTCATCCGGATCCCGAACGTCACAAGAGCGGTCACGCAGCAGAAGCGCTGGGAAAAGAAAGGCCCGCTGTTCATGTTGATCCCGGTCGGATCGAAGCCGGTCAGCGCGGCCATTGTCGGCATCTGAGGTTCGTGGCGCCGATAGGCCGCACATCGGTTGCGAGAACACGGGACCGAAAACCGACCCGACCGCACACCGTCACTTGACCGCCTGCGGTCAATCACGACAAGGGAATCCTTTGGTACGGCTCGCGCCTGCCTACACTTCTGAGCGGCCAGCAAAGTGCCCCTCTGCAGTTTGAGGGTAAATAACATGCATAGATTCCTGATTCTGACCGCGTTCGCACTGAGCGCCGCTTTGATCGCTCCGGTCATAGCGAGAGCGGACGACAGAGACCACCACGAAAGGCGCTACCGCGATCGAGACGGCCGCGACTACCACACCTGGAATAGCAATGAAGACCGCGCTTACCGCCACTATCTCCAGGATCAACACCGCGATTATCGTGAGTTCAATCGACAGAAACGCCGCCAGCAACAGGAATACTTTCAATGGCGCCACAGCCACCCCGATAACGTGATCTTCAGACTTGATATTCGGTAGCAATCCGGTAACAGCACGATACGCTGAACAGGGCCGGGCTGGTCGATACAAGTTACCTCAATAGTCTGAGCCCTGATCATTAAAACATTCGCCGGCGTCGCAGTGGTTGTCATTACCGAGTCGCTCAGCGTCTTCGAGCGGATCAGCTTGGACCGCCGCGGCTCTGCTGGATCGCCGGGGGCCGTTGCCGCACTGATCTTCCTAGTGGGCTGTCGGCAAGCAATCTTTACTATTACACCATCTGGCTTTCGCGATAAAAGGTGTGGCGTACGCATGCTTGACCGTGATGAAAACTTTTCTAGTAGACCGCTCCCTTTGGTCACGGCTCTGCAGCGGCTATAATCGCTAGCCGAGCCGCGGCCGCAGGAAGCGGTTGGAGTGAGTATTTCATCATCCTCATTCTTGCGTGCCCCGTCTCTACTCATGGGTCCGCGGTAAACGTGTGTCGCAGATAGGCCACTAGTGCGGCGGCGTCCGCTTCTTCCCAACGCCATTCGCGCGGGCAATCCAAACGATCGACCGCTCCGCAACCTCCAGCTGCCGCACCATAGACCTCGACATCACGAACCTGCAACTCGAATATCCAATTCAAGCAACTGCTGCGCGGCTTGGGCTTTACACGAACTTTCCAGTGCAGCTTACGATCGATCGGTGCATCATTCTTCAGACGGAACCCGCAGCCCCGCCGAATCGTTTCTAATGGAAGGAAAGGATATCTGCCGATGATCCGATTTGTCACCACCGCCGCCACCTTTCTGCTTATGACTACGTTGAACGCGCAAAATAAGACCTCTACGCAAGGCCTGCCTCCTCTCATCGATCGCGAGCTTCTATTCGGAAATCCCGAAATCACGGGGGCGCAGCTCTCGCCGGACGGGAAATACCTGGCCTTCATGAAACCGTGGAAGGACACTCGCAATGTCTGGATCAAGAAAACCGGCGAGCCGTTCGCGTCAGCCCGGCTGTTGACCACGGAAACAAAGCGGCCGATCCCGCAATACCTCTGGAGCCGCGACGGGAAATTCATTCTCTACGTGAAAGACCATGACGGCGACGAGAATTTCAACGTCTATGCCGTGGATCCGGCTGCCACGACGCCAGCGGGCGACGACGCGCCTGCCTCCCGCGACTTGACCGGGTTGAAGGGCGTGCGGGTGGCGCTCTACAGCGTGCCCAAGAGCGATCCCGACATCGTCTACATCGGTCTGAATGATAGAGACAAATCCTGGCACGATCTTTACAAAATGAAGATCTCGACCGGCGAACGCACGCTGCTGCGCAAGAACACCGATCGAATTTCCGATTGGTTTTTTGACTTGAAAGGTCAGTTGCGCCTGGCGGGCCGGGTAGCCGACAGCGGCGAGCAGGAAATTCTTCGGCCGGACGCCAACGGATTTACCAAGATCTACTCTTGCAGCGTCTTTGAAACCTGCGACCTGCTGCGCTTCCACAAGGATGGCAAGCGTGCATACCTGGAAACGAACAAGGGCGATGACACCGACTTGACGACTCTGATGCTCTTCGACCCGGAGACCGGCAAGATCGAGCCCGTGGAATCCGATCCGCTCAAGCACGTCGACTTTGGCAGCGCGGCTTTTTCCGAAGTAACCGATGAACTGGCCTGGACCATCTACGACGAGGATCGCATTCGCCGATACTTCAAAGACAAAACGGCCGAAGCCGATTTCAAGTGGCTCGAAAACAAGTTTCCCGGCAAGGAAATCAGCATCGTCTCCCGCACTCAGGACGAACAGTTGTGGCTGGTGAATGCCAACGGCGACACCGACCCGGGCGAAGTGTTTTTGTTCGACCGTAAGAAGCACACGGTTGCGGCGCAATACAAGATTCGCGAGCGGCTTTCGCGCGATGGCTTGGCGGCGATGAAACCCGTTCGCTACAAGTCGTCAGATGGTCTGGAAATTCCGGCCTATCTCACGCTGCCGAAGGGCGTGCCTGGAAAGGGATTGCCCGCCATTGTTGTTCCTCACGGTGGTCCGTGGGCGCGTGACGAATGGGGCTACAATTCGCTGGCACAGTTCCTCGCCAATCGCGGCTACGCGGTACTGATGCCGAATTTCCGCGGCTCCACAGGATTCGGCAAGAAGTTTCTCAACGCCGGCAACGGTGAATGGGGACGCAAGATGCAGGACGACGTCACCTGGGGCGTGAAGTACCTGGTGGCCGAAAGCATCGCCGATCCGAAGCGCGTCGGCATCCTGGGTGGCTCTTACGGCGGATACGCAACGCTCGCCGGTGTCGCCTACACGCCCGATCTCTATCGCGCGGCCGTCGATATCGTTGGTCCATCCAACCTGACTACGCTGCTCGAAGCCATCCCGCCTTACTGGGAAGCGAGCCGCAAAATTATGTATGCGCGCATGGCCGACTTGAATACGCCCGAAGGCAAGACATGGTTCAAGGAACGTTCACCGCTTAGCTCCGCCGGCAAAATCAAGACCGCGTTGCTGGTGGTGCAAGGCGCCAACGATCCGCGCGTCAACCGGCGCGAGGCGGAACAAATCGTCATCGCGTTGCGCGATCGCGGTTTTCCAGTTGAATATTTATTGGCCCCGGACGAAGGCCACGGATTCCAGCGGCCCGTAAACAACATGGCCATGTTCATGGCCGCCGAGAAGTTTCTGGCGAAGCATTTGGATGGACGCTATCAAGCCGACGGTACGCCCGAGGCAGTGGCGCGGCTGAAAGAGATCACGGTGGATCCGAAGTCCGTTACGGTTTCGAAATTGGCGGACGCGAAAACGGTCGGCGCGCCCAAACCGGCCACGGATCTGCGACCAGGAACTTATCGCTACGACGCCAACATCGCGATGGGCAGCCAGAAGGTCGCGCTCAAGGTCTCCACAACCATCAAGGAAGAGAATGGCGCGTGGACCGTGACTGATTCCGTGGAGACGCCCATGGGCCCCGCCACCGACACCGCGACCATCGAGAAAGGCACGCTCATCGTACAAAAGCGCACATCCAAAGAGGGTGCTGCGACCATCGTCATCGACTTCGCCGGGAACAAGGCGGCCGGAACGATGAGCATGAATGGTCAAGAGATGCCGATTTCCGTCGACCTGGGCGGACCGCTCTTCGCTGATTCTGCCGGAGCGCCGCAAGCCATCGCGTGCCTGCCCCTCGCCGAAGGCTATTCCACGTCGTTCCGGAATTTCGATCCTCAAAAGCAGAAGGTAAAGCTGATGCAGCTCAAGGTCACGGGCTCGGAAAGCGTGACGGTTCCAGCCGGCACGTTCGACGCATTCAAGGTTGAGCTTTCCTCCGCGGATGGAGGAGCCGACAAGGGAACCTTGTGGGTCGCGAAGGATTCACACCAAGCCGTGAAGATGTCGGTGTTGCTACCGCAGATGGGCGGCGCAACGCTCACCACCGAACTAATGCCGTAGCCGGAAGATTGCCCATCTGAATGTTGGAAACCGCTTCCTTTGGTCGCGGCTCGGCTAGCGGCTAGATACCGTCAACGTCGATTTGTGCACTCCGGACCACTAGCCGAGCCGTGACCGCAGGGAGCGGTCCTTATTCTTTCTTCAAGAATCGCTCCACTCCGCGCTTGCAATCTTCCGTCATTCTCGCGATGGCGTTAACTTCGACTCCGGCTTCGATGGCAGCCTCGAAACTCAGCGCGTCCATGTGATAGAGCAGTTGCTTTGACAGCGCCAGAGCCGACGCGGACTTCGAGCCTAGCTTGGATGCAAAAGCGTGGACTTCGACATCGAACGTCTCGTCCGCGAAGACGCGATTGATCATTCCGCAATCTTGAGCGGCCTGAGCGGAGATCACTTCGCCGGTTGCGATCAGTTCGAAGGCGCGTTTCTCTGAAACCGAGCGGCGCAAAATCGCCATCACCATCGCCGGGACGAATCCGATGTTCACTTCCGGATATCCGAATTGCGCCGTTTCAGACGCCAGGATAATGTCGGCGGCGGTTGCGAGACCACATCCACCGGCCAAGGCGCGGCCGCGCACGGCGGCAATGATCGGACGCGGATGACGGCGCATCGTAATGAATAAATCCGCGAGCTGGCGGGCGCTCGCCATGTGATCGAGAACGTCCGCGCCGGCCATGCGCTGCAGCCCGCTCAGGTCGGCGCCCGAGCAGAAGTCGGCGCCAGCGCCCGTTATCACGATCACGTGCTGCGAGGCCTCGATAGCCTTTTTGAGTTCGGCGATCAGTTCCGGATTGAGCGCGTTACGCTTTTCGGGACGATTGAGCGTGATGCGCGCGATGTCCTGCTCAACCTGGTAGAGAATCAACGTCGATCTCCATCCGCAACAGCGCGGCGCTGTACGTTTTGCCTTGCGCGTCGGCTTTGAGCGAAAGCGTGCCTCCGCCATCCAGACTCTCGTGCAGCAGGAAGTTGAGGGCGCCGAGATTGGGCAGTTCGAAACGCTCTACCTTGCCAAGACAAATCCCGTCGAAATGTTTTTTCACGCGCTCGGCGGTTACGTGCTCGGCCAGGATGGGATAGTATTCCGGCTTCAGCGCGATCAGGCCAACGTTCGCGGTGTCACCTTTATCGCCGGAGCGCGCGTGCGCGATTTTAGTCAACGGGACGCGAGGCATCAGGTCTCCTGCACCGAAATTTGCGCCGCCGCTTCGGTCTTGGGAAGCAAGGCCGGCCAATAGGCGACGATCTCTTCGACTTTGGGACGGCCGCTGCCGAGTCCGGTGACCGTGGGCGGGCCGTTCAGAGCGAGCGGCGCGATTTCTTTCGTGAAGCGCTCAACGGTGGCGCGATCGCCAGCACGTACGCCTATGCGCAGAATCACTTCTGCGATACCGGGCGCTGGCTCGCCGGCGAGTTGTCCGTGGCACGCGTTCACGCCGCCAAACTCGGTTCGAATTGCGTCGAAGCGGAGCCCCAGCCGGTCCAGACGCTCGCGCAGGGTTTTGTCGGCGGCTTGCGCTTTCGCGTAGGCATCGGGCCAGGAATACATCAGCGTGCCGATGGCTTTGAAACCGGCCGAGTAGCTGATCGAAACTTTGTACATGCTGGTGGCGGGTTTGCCCTTGATGCCGCAAAAACGCACGCGATTCTGGCCATCCTGGCGAAGCTGGATGCTGGTGAAATCAGCGATGCAATCGGGCGTGATGTACTCGTCCGGATCGCCCATCTCATAGAGCAACTGTTCTTTTATGGATGCCACGGTGATGCGGCCGCCCGTCCCGGCATGCTTGGTGATGACGAATGTCCCGTCCGGTTCGGCTTCAACAATGGGATAGCCGATGTCGGCGAAATTCGGAATGCTTTGCCAGTCCACTTGGCAGTTGCCGCCGGTGCACTGCGCGCCGCACTCGACGGTATGGCCGGCAATGGTGCCCGCAGCGAGCTTGTCCCAATCGTCAAGCTTCCATTTGTACTCGTGAATCATGGGACCGAGCACCAGGCCGGTGTCGGTGGTGCGCCCGGTGATGACGATCTGCGCGCCAGTGCCGAGCGCGCCCGCGATCGCAGCGGCGCCGAAGTAGACGTTAGCGCTCTGCACGCGCGAGCGGACGGATTCGAGCGGCTCACCCGTGTCGAGATTCTTTAGCGGGACGCCGCGAGCAATCAGATCGTCCAGGCGGTCGATGATATTGTCGCCCGACACAACTCCGATCTTGACGCCCGGATGGTTTAGCGCCTTCGCCACGGCATCGCGGCATGCCTCCGGATTGACTCCACCGGCGTTGGCGACGATGCGGATGCGGCGCTCGACGATGTCGCGGGCGCCACGGCCGATCATGTCCACGAAATCGCGGGCGTAACCGGCGTGCGGGTCGCGCGAGCGCTGTTTCTGCAGGATCGACATGGTGATCTCGGCCAGATAGTCGAGCGTGAGATAGTCGATCGGACCGCGGCGGATTTGTTCGAGCGGGGCTTCCAGCGAGTCGCCCCAGAAACCTTGGCCGTTGGCAATTCTAATCATGGCCACTGATGAACATAGGTGCGGGATTCAAATCTTTTCTTCCTTAGCTATGATCTCTTTCATGATTTCCGACGTGCCAGCGCCGATGGTGTGAAGCCGGACGTCGCGCCAGGCGCGGCCGATGGGGTACTCGGTGGTGTAGCCGAACCCGCCGAACATCTGCATGCAGTCATAGGTGACCTTCTGCGAGAGTTCGGAACAGTACAGCTTCGCCATCGAGATTTCGCGCGTGCAGCGTACGCCCCGGTTCATCAGGTCCACCGCGCGATAGTTCAACCAGCGTCCGGCTTCGATGTTGGTGAGGTGTTCGGCGAAGCGATGTCTCCAGACCTGATAGCTGCCGATGGGATTGCCGAACGCGGTGCGCTGCGCTCCGTATTCCAGGGCATATCGAATGGACTTGTCGGCGCCGGATAGAGCGCCCAGAGCAGCCGCCAGCCGCTCACCCTGGAAATTGTGCATCACGTAATAGAAGCCCTTGTTCAATTCGCCCAGCAGGTAGCTCTGCGGGATGCGGCATTCGTCAAAAAAGAGTTCGGCCGTGTCGGAGGCCATGTTGCCGACCTTCTTGAGTTTCTTGCCGACTGAGAAACCTTTCGTTTTCGTTGGAAACAACACCATCGAAATTCCCTTCTTACCTTCGCCCCCGGTGCGGACGGCGATGATAAGGAAGTCGGCGCGCGTGCCGTTCGTGATCCACAGCTTTTGACCGGAAATAACGAAGTCGCCGCCATCGGTTCGGGCTGTTGTCTTCAGCGCGGCTACGTCCGATCCGCCGCCGGGTTCGCTGATTCCGAGCGCGGCAATGTGATCGCCGGCGATGGCGGGCCGTAGGAATTCTTCCTTCTGTTCGCGCGTGCCAAGTTCGGCCAGGACCGGAATCGTGATGTCGGATTGCACCATGAGCCCCATGTTGACGCTGCCGGAGTCGGAGTGCGCCATGGATTCGATGTAGGCGGCTGTGGCCCACCAGTCCAGCCCGAGGCCGCCCCAATCCGGATCGATGCGGATGCCGAACAGGCCGAGATTCGCGGCTTTCTTGAAAATCTCGCGCGGGAAAATGCCCTCGTGATCCCACTCTTCTGCGTAGGGAGCGATCACTTCGCGGCAGAATCGCTTGACCGTCTGCCGGATCAGGTCGTGCTCTTCGGTGAAGTACGGAAATTCCT
>JBGPSX010000014.1:0-18934 GCA_041490325.1 Bryobacteraceae bacterium
GCCCGAAGGCATGACCACGGTCGACTTGCTCACAGCCGCGACCGCCTCGTCCGGCGAGATCCCGTACTGGCGCAATTTGTCGGGATCGAGCGTAATGACAATGGTGCGCTGGTTGCCGCCGAACGGTGGCGGAGCGGAAACCCCGGGCAGCGTCGCAAAGAGCGGCCTGACGCGGTTCAGGGCAAAATCCTGCAGTTCGCCCTGTGTATGCGTGGCGCTGCTGAAAATCAATTGGCCGACCGCTACGCTGCCTGCATCGAAGCGCGTGATAAACGGCGGCACAGTGCCGGGAGGCATGAACGCACGCGCCCGGTTCGCATACCCGATGGTCTCCGACATGGCCTGGCTCATGTTGGTATCGGGATGGAATACGAGCTTCATTAGCGCGGCGCCTTGGATGCTTTTGCTCTCGACGTGATCGATACCGGTGATGTAGAGGAAGTGATACTCGTAGTAGTAGGTCAAGTATCCTTCCATCTGCGCCGGGTCCATGCCGCCGTACGGCTGCGCAACATAGATCGCTGGATCGCCCACTTGCGGGAAAATATCCACGGGCATCCGTCGGAGCGCGAGCACCGCGGCGAGAGCGATCGCGATCAGGATGACGACAATTGTTATCGGCCTGGTGAGCGCGGCTAAGACGAGACGCATGGTTCCTCTCGAGATGTCACCGGCCCACCTCGGCAACGAAAGGTTGGATGTCCCCGGCGGCGGCGGCCACGGCCAGCAGTCCACGCCATACGCCTAGCCGGGCGAGTGCGTCATCAATTTCTGCTTGAGTGAGCAATCGCTGTGCATCCGCGGCGTCGGTTACGTTCCCCAGCCCGGATTCGTAGCGGGCCGTAGCCTGCTGTAGGGCGGCGCGCGCGGCCAGGATCTGTACGGGAGTGTTAGCCGCAACCTTCCGGGCGCCGTCCAGCCTTGCGATTGCGATATTCCAATTGGCTCGAAGTTCGGCCGCGATCTGCTCAGAGCGGGCAATTTGCGCGCGTATATTAGCGGCCTGCGCGGCCTCGCGTGCTCGAATCGACGGCAGATCGAGCAAGGGAAAGACTACGCTGAATCCAGCCGCGAAGTTCTGTACGTTCGGTGCGAGTCCGTTCAACCCGCCCAGCCGCCGGCCATCGATCTCTGCGCCAGTACCACGCGCATAGGCTGAACCCTGAACCGTGAATCGAGGAAAATACGAGCGCTCCAGCGCCCGGAGTTGTGCCCGAGTTTGCTCCACTATGCTGGCCTGTTCGGCCGCAATCGGATTCGCGCCAACGTTCAGTGTTGGAGCGTTCTGCGCTGGCGGCATTTCGAGTAACGCCTGCGCCGAGATGCTGACTTCAACCGGTTCGCCGCCGACGAATTGCGCGAGGGTCGCGCGCGCTACTTCGATAGCTTGCCGCGCTTGAATGACTTGCGTTCGCGCCGCAGCTAATTCGGCTTCCGCTCGCGAATTGTCGGCGCCCGGGCGCAACTCCGCGTCCACGAGGGCGCGAATCGTACGCACGAACAACTCAGCCCGATCGACACCGGCTTGGGACGCGCGCGTGGTTTCCTGCGCAGCCGCAAGAGTGAGATATGCGTCTAAAGTCGCGACTGCCACTTCAAATTCCGTTCGCTTCAGTACGGCTTCTGATTGTGCGCGCCCCGCGGCGGCAACAGCTACATTCGCGCGCTTCAGGCCGAAATCGAATGGCTCCCAGCTAACCAGAGCGCCGATCGCGGTTCCCCATACAGTTCCAAAGTTGTTCGTACCGAGGACCGGCCCGGAAACAGACGGAATGACGCTCTGCGGAAGGAGCGGGCCGAATACATTGTTCCTGGTCCCTCGATTCACCTGCGCAAGCACATCCACGCGCGGCAGATAAGCGGTTCTTGCCAATTGAATGCCAGCCGAGGCGGCATTGATCTGCTCCTGGGATACATGAATGGACGGATAGTTCCGCAGAGCCCTCTCAATTGCCTGTGGGATGGTCAGGGGAGCGGGCTGGGCCAGCAGCGTCGCGCCAAACAACGTGAATATCCACGGACGTTTGCGCACGCTATTTGCCTTCTATCAGTTCTTTGAACAATTCGCGCACCTTGTTCTTGGCCGCATACAAAGCTTTCCTACCCAACGGCGTCGCTCGATAGACTTTCCGCAGCGATTTGCCGCGCCGCTGCTCTTTCGACCGCAGATATCCTTTTTTCTCCAATCCGTGCAGCAGAGGATATAGAGTTCCAGGACTGATCCGATATCCATGCCGGGCCAGTTCCTCCGCCATCCCAAGTCCAAAGATCGGCTCTTCGACCGCGTGATGCAGGACGTGCAATCGGATCAAACCGGAATAGAGATCGCGATCATCTTCAAACGTCATTATAGATCGAATATCGTTTTCGATATTCGATTACGAATGAGTATACAGAGCAGCGCCTGCAGTGTCAATGCCGCGCGCCGGATTCTCCGCGCGCGTCCAGTCTGGCCAAGCCTCGCGCTTTTTGGCCCTTGACGCCGCCACCGGAAGGCGATTATGATGGTTTCGATTCAGGGAGTGCAAACGTGTGCAGGCCTATGTAACGGCTTTGCCCGAGTCCAAGTATTTTTCACGCGAGTGCAACATTCGTGTGAAACCATAACCCGAGGTGCTAATGTCTTTTCGAAAAACTCTACAACCATTCTTGCGAGTTGGTTTTTTCTTGGCTGCCGTTTCCAGCCTGTTTGGCCAGTTCGAATCCGGAACAGTGCTCGGAACCATCCGCGACCAAACTGGCGCCTTCGTGGCGAGCAGCACGGTCACGCTGGAAAACGTCCGGACTGGTGTTGCGGCTAAGACCGTCACAAACGCGCAGGGCGACTATCAGTTCGTGAACGTTCGGCTCGGCAGTTATCGAATCCGAACTGAGACCCCCGGATTCCAGACCGCCGTAACTGAAGAGTTTGAGGTCCGTACCGACTCTCGCCAGCGCGTGGATGTCAGTCTCCAAGTTGGACAAGTCTCCGACAGCGTCACCGTGACTGGGGCCGCGGCGGTCCTCGAGACCGACAATAGCTCTCGCGGGCAAGTCATCAATCCGAAACAGATCGTCGACCTTCCTTTGAACGGGCGCGCTTATGCCGACCTCGCCTTGCTGGTTCCCGGCGTCCGCAAATCTCTGCTCGAGAATCAGACCGATTCCAGCCGTGATGCCTCATTCAACGTAAATGGAATGCGCAGCAGTTTGAATAACTTCATGCTGGACGGCGTCGACAACAACGCCTACGGCACCAGCAACCAGGGCTTCTCCAATCAGGTTGTGCAGGCCAGTCCGGATGCGCTGCAGGAGTTTAAGGTCGAGACCAGCAATTTCAGCGCCGAATACGGGCGCGCGGGCGGCGCGATCATCAACGCGTCCATCAAGAGCGGAACGAACCAACTGCATGGCGCGGTGTGGGAATTCCTCCGCAACACCGACCTCAACGCGGTCGGATTCTTTCAGCCGCTGGGCGGCGTAAAGCCCGTATACATTCAGAACCAGTTCGGCGGCGCCGCCGGAGGCACGATCCGCAAAGACAAGATGTTCTTCTTCGGCGACTACGAAGGCCTGCGCCGCATCACTCGCGCTCTGAATTTGGCCACCGTGCCGACTCCGGCCATGAAGGCGGGCAACTTCGGGATCCCGGTCAAGAATCCGCTCACTGGCAAGCTCTACAGCGACGGCATCGTTCCGTCCGCCGACATGATTCAGTTTGCGCGCACCGTGCTTTCGCAAGTACCCGATCCGAACGTGCCCGGTGCAGGCATCGCCAACAACTACCAATCGCTGCCGCGCGCGACCATCAATGACAACAAGGGTGACGGCCGCTTCGACTATTACGTAAACCAGAAGCTGGCGACTTTCGTGCGCTACAGCAACCACAGGGAGGCCATCTTCTCGCCCGGCACCATTCCTTCACCGGCGGGGGGGAACGGAAACGGAAATGTTTTCATCAACAACTGGCAAGTGGCGCCGGGCGCGACCTGGAGCATCAACCCGACCTCAGTGCTGGAAGTGCGCGTCGGCATCGATCACACGGAAGCCGGCAAGACTCCGATCGACCTCGGCGTGCCGACCGATGCATATGGCATCACTGGCCTTCCGAACAATCCGGCCTTTTCAGGCGGACTGTACACACTGGGCTTCTCCGGAGGTTTGAGTGCACTGGGCCGCCAAAACAGCAATCCGCAGCATCAGAATCCATTTGTCATCGATCCCAAAGTGAACTACTCGAAGTCCCTGGGCCGTCACAGTCTCAAGGCCGGATTTGAATACCAGGCCATCAACACGGAAATCGAGGACTTCCATCCAAAATATGGTCAGGATGCGTACGCTGGGTTGTTCAGCAATCCTGGCTCAACCAGCGGCCTGTCATCCCTTCAACAGCAGACCTACAGCCTGGCTGATTTCATGTTCGGCGCGCGCAGCCAGTATCAGTTGAACAACTATGCCGTCGCAAATTTGAAGCAGCGAATGTATTTCGCGTACCTGCAGGATGACTTCAAGTTCAGCAATAAGCTCACTCTCAACCTGGGTGTGCGCTATGAACTGGGAACACCCCAGTGGGAGCGCGATAACAAGCTCGTAAACGTCGATATCGCGAGTCAGAGTTTGATTGCCGCCAAGGACGGCGGCCTGTATGAGCGATCGCTCGTACATCCGAGCACGAAGGACTGGGCGCCCCGCGTCGGATTGGCCTATCGAATCTTCAACAAGACCGTGATACGCAGTGCGTACGGCATCAGCTATATCCATTTCAATCGTCTGGGCGGCGAGAATCTGCTGTCCTACAATGGACCGAATATCATCAACGCGGTTATCGACCAATTGCCCAGCCAGGGGATTTGCGCTGCGAACAGCGATCCGACCACGTGTTTCCGTCCGACCAATCAAGGCTTCCCCGACAATCTCGTTATCCCGGCCAATTTCAAAACCACCGCGACACAAATGCGCTACATCCCGGCCGACAACCGCGATGCGTATATACAGAGCTGGCACTTCACCATCCAGCAGCAGTTAACCAATAGCCTGACGCTGGACGTCGGCTACGTCGGCAACCACAGCGTCGGCCTGATGATTCTGGGCGACGCCAACCAAGCCGTACCGAATCAGGTTGGGCAGAACCTGACGATTCAGCAGCGGCGGCCGCTGCAAAAATTTGCCGGTATCGAGATCGCCTACGACGGCGGATTCGCTAATTACAACGCCCTCCAATTCAAATTGGAGAAACGCTATTCAGGCGGGCTGTATCTACTGAACTCCTTCGTGTACTCGAAGGGGATCGATAACGCCTCCGGCCACCTGGAAGCTCAGAACGGAGACAATTCGCGCGCCAATCTGGCGATAATGCCGTTCGAGAAGGGCCTGTCGGGCTACGACCAGACGTTCAACAACACCACCTCGGTGATCTACGATATTCCATTCGGCCATGGACGCCGCTTCAACATCGCGAACGGCGCAGCCAACTATGTGCTCGGCGGGTGGCAGATCAATATGATCAATTCCATGACGTCGGGACTGCCGATCAATCTCACCTACAGCCCATCAGCGCAATTCCAGGTCAGCTCGTTGATCAACTATCGTTCGAACCTCACTGGCATCGATCTCATCACACCGGACGCACAGCAACGCACCGGGAACCCGTTCGTGCAGTACCTCAATCCCGCCGCTGTGGCCGCACCTACCGATCCGAGCCACCCCTTCGGCAACGCCGGACGCAATAACGTCCGCGGGCTGCCCTTCTATCAACTCGATCTCGGGATGCACAAAGACTTTCCGCTATGGTCGGAAGCACGACGGCTGGAGTTCCGCGCTGAAGCGTTCAACCTGTTCAACCGGACGAATTTCCTGTCGCCATCGAGCGGCATCGGCTCGACCTTTGGCCGCATCACAACGACGTTCCCGGCCCGTCAGCTCCAATTCGCAATGAAGTTCGTGTTTTAGCAGGTCGCGTTCGCGCGACGGCTTTACGGCGCGGGTTTAGGTTCAAGCAAAACGATGCCGATCCGCGCCGTATTCTTGTCCTCTATCTGTCCAGGAAACGACAAAACTGTTACGCCATACTTGTCGCGAAGGCTCTCAACACTTCCCACGGCACGGCGTTCCCAGTCGTAAAAGTGCACCACCTCGCCCCGGATCTTGCCGGTAAGCAGCAGTTCCAAACCGAGCGGATCATGGGCCTGCTCCACCAGGTTCCCTTTCGCATCCGAGTACACTCCAGTCCTCCCGCAGATTGGACACGACTCAACGTCAGCGTGATTGGGATTGTCGTGCTCGACCTCATAGTGGACGCTGACCGCGAATCGGTAGAACTCGCGCGCCTTCCCATTCAGCACTAAGCGAACTTTCCCCAGATGCGCCGCATCCAGCGCAGTGTAGTAATACCGCATGTGAAACGAATGAGCGTGCTGGCGCGCACGCTGTGTGCGATCGCTCCAAGGTTGCAGGTGTTCGATATGAACCTCGAAGTCGCAGCCTTCCGGATTGTCGAATGGAGGAAAAAACTCCGGCAGGTGCATCCTGGTCCGGAGTCCTTCAGTGACCAGCTTCACGGCCGCATCGTAGGCGGGAGCCAGTCTCTGGTCGATATAGAACCAGGCATTGGGATAGCGCGGCATCGCTGGCGAAAAAACCTTCTTGGCCGGAAGCTGAAAGTCAGCGAGCGGCTGGGCCGCCGCAAGCCCAGCACAAGCCACCAACACGCAGAATCGCGTCAGGCTATACTCCCACTACTCGCCGCAAATACTCGCGGCTTCGCGCAGCGCTGGCCTTCGGATTCACGCCCGGGAGCGTGGGATCCACGTCCTGCTCAAACACACCCCATCCGTCGAATCCAGCTTTGTCGAGCTCGCGAATGACGCCGGCCAGGTCGACGCCGCCGTCGCCCAGTTCGCAGAACACGCCGCGGCGCACCGCATCGAGATAAGGAATCTTGTCGCGCCGAACCTCGTCCAGCACAGCCGTCCGAATGTCCTTCAAATGCAGATGCCAGATGCGCGCGGCGTGGCGGCGCGCAAATTCCACGGGATTTCCGCCACCGTAGAAGTAATGTCCCGTGTCAAGACAGATACCGAGCAGCGCAGGGTCGGTCATTTTCAGCAGCCGTTCCACCTCCGCCGGAGTCTCAACAAAGGTTCCCGTATGATGATGGAAAACGCTTTTGACGCCGATGTCGCGCGCCGCTCTCGCGATGGTGTCCACTAGCTTCGCCGCGCCTTCCCACTGCGCTTCAGTGAACCCGTCATTCGGTCCCGCGCTCCCGGCGATGGCCATGCGATGCGGATTCATTTCATCGGAAAGCACCAAATACGGCGCCCCGCCGGCGGCCAGCAGTCTCGCCACCTCCAGCGCCTCTTGTTTACCCTTTTCATGCCGTTGCGCATCTCCCATCGGAAGAGGAACAAATGCACCCAGCAAGGCCAGTTTTCTCTTCGCGAGCTCGGCCTTCAGCTCCTTTGAATCGGTTGGAAGAAATCCGTATGGTCCGAGTTCGGTTCCGTTGTATCCCGCTTCGACCATCTCATCCAACACCTCAGCATAACTCTGCTTCCTGGCCCAACCTTCCACTTCCATGACGCCCCAGCTCACCGGGGCAGTAGCAATTCGAATCATTACGCTCCTATTAATGACTTACTTTCGCGGGAACAGCGATCTCATGATGACGTTCTTTCCGTACTGCCTGATCGTACTTGGCGCGCGCCTGCCGGATGCTTTCCATTTCCGAGACTTCGGACATCGGCACATCCCACCATGACTCGTATCCCGGAACGCGCTTTTCTTTGTCCACTTCGATGACCACAACCGTGGTGCGGTCCTGCTTGCGCATGTCTTCGAGCGCATTTTCCACATCCTGTCGAGATGTGGCGCGAACGGTGTGCGCTCCCATGCCTTCCGACAGTTTGACGAAATCGACGAGCACGTGTTCGCCATCGAGCTGGCCGGTCTTCTCCGTGCGATAGCGATAATCGGTCCCAAAGCCGTGCGAGCCGACCGACTGCGACAACCCGCCGATGCTGCTGAAACCATGGTTGTCGAGAACTACGATGTTGAGCTTGTAGCCTTCCTGAATCGACGTGACAATCTCGGACGCCATCATCAGGTAGGACCCATCGCCCACCATCACGTAAACATCGCGCGATGGATCGGCCATCTTCACGCCCAAGCCGCCGGCGATCTCGTAACCCATGCACGAATAACCGTATTCGAGGTGATAACCGTTGGGGCGCCGCGTGCGCCATAGCTTGTGGAGATCGCCCGGCAGGCTGCCGGCCGCGCATACGATCACGTCTTCAGGCTTAGACGCGCGATTCACTGCGCCGATCACTTCGCCCTGACTGATGGGCGGACCGTGATGAATGCCGAAAATCCGATCGGTCTCTTTTTCCCAGCGGTCTTTCCACTGCAGGATGCAACCCGCATAGTCCTGACCCACGCGATAGCCCGCAACTGCAGCGCCCAATCGATCCAAACCGGCGCGAGCGTCTGCGACAATCGGCAGCGCGGCATGTTTGAAGGCATCGATTTCAGCGACGTTGATACTCACGAATCGAACGTCCGGGTTCTGAAACGCCGTCTTCGACGCGGTGGTGAAATCGGCCAGCCGTGTGCCAATCGCAATGATCAGATCCGCTTCACGCGCCGCGATATTTGCGCCCGGAGTCCCGGTGACGCCGATTGCGCCGAGATTCTGCGGATGATCGAACGGCATCGAACTCTTGCCGGCCTGCGTCTCACCCACTGGAATTCCAGTCGCGGATGCGAATCGAGCCAGCGCCTCGGTGGCTTCGCTGTAGAGAACACCGCCGCCAGCCACGATCAGCGGGCGGCGTGACGCTTTAATCCATTCGGCTGCCCGCGCCAACAATGCGCTCTCGGGTTCCGGGCGCGCGATGTGCCAGACGCGCTTCTCAAGCATCTCTTCCGGATAGTCGGCGGCCTCGGCCTGCACGTCTTGTGGCAAGCACAGCGTGACGGCGCCGGTTTGCGAGGGCGAGGTGAGCACACGCATCGCTTCCGGCAGCGAGCAGATCAATTGCTCCGGCCGGTAAAGTCGATCCCAATAGCGTGAAACCGGCTTGAACGCGTCGTTGACTGACGTATCTTGCGTCTGCTCGGACTCCACTTGCTGCAAAACCGGCGCCACGTTGCGGCGCGCGAATATATCGCCCGGCAACAGCAGGACCGGAATTCGATTGACGGTGGCGGTTGCCGCTCCCGTGATCATGTTGGTCGCGCCCGGCCCAATAGACGACGTGCAAGCGAACGTCGCTTTCCGATTCCGCGCTTTCGCGAACGCCGTGGCGATATGGACCGATCCTTGCTCGTTGCGCGAGAGATAGTAACGAAAATCCGGATTCTCCTGCAATGCCTGGCCGAGACCTGCGATGTTTCCGTGCCCAAAAATACCCCAGATGCCCTCAAAAAAACGGTTCTCGACGCCGTCGCGCTCGACAAACTGATTCTTGAGGAAGCCCACCAGGGCCTGGGACATTGTCATCCGGCGTGTTCGCATCGATTTCTCCTTACTTCTCCATCTCTGTCGCGATAAAAGGTGTGGCGTGCGTTGCTTGACTGTGATGCAAGCTTTTCTTGAAGACCGCGACCGCAGGAAGCGGTTTGAGTGAATTTTTCATTATCCTAATTTACTTCTCCATCTCCATTGTCACCAGCGGCACGCGCGCATCTTTGTCACGCCAGTTTTTCCGCACCCATTCATAATCCGGGTCATCGGACGCCGCCATCGATCGCGCGGATCCGGCCAGCGCATTGAGGTAATACACGTTGTAACCGTGAGCCGCCACTACTGGATGATAGCCCTCGGGAATCAGCACCATTTCCCCGTCGCGTACCGTGATAGTTTCATCCAATCGCTTATCGCGAGTGTAGACGCGCTGAATCGCGTAGCCCTCGGGCCGATCAATTTTGTAGTAGTAAATCTCTTCCAGGTCCACTTCACCCGGCGGATTGTGCACATCGTGCTTGTGTGGCGGATAGCTGGACCAATTTCCGCTCGGAGTGTAGACTTCGACGATCAGCAATCGGTGCGCCGGAAAATCCGGCTGAATAATCTTATTGATCTGTCGCGTCGCGTTACCCGCTCCCCGTATCTCCACCTCAATGCCGGCGGGAGTTACGAGCCGCGGAGGATGCCGTTCTTCGGCCCGGCAATAGCAAAACGCGATGTCGCAGTCCGTATCCGCGGTCAGCGTGTAGCGCGTCGAGATTCCAAGATACAACGCATATGGCATACCGGCGAAAACATTGGAGCGATGGCCAAAACGCTTCCATTCGCCGGTGGATGCGGCCACCGAACACGTGCCTCCCAGCACCACCAGACCGAGTTCCCGATTACCGGTATTGTCCTCGATCCGCTGTCCCGCGCTCAGCTTCTGGGTTTTAAAGTCAAGAAACTCGAACCCCTGCGTTTCTGCGCGGGCTCCATTTTCTGGACGGACGAGTAATCGCATTTGCCTTCCCCTCTCGGCGCCGTAGACTGTCGCAGGATCAGCTCTCCCGGGACCCTGATGTTTTGTTCGGGGTCAGCCCCCGTTAGTAATTCGAGCAACACCTGCATCGCCAGGCGCCCCATTTCATGCTTCGGTTGATGCACCGTGGTCAAAGGAGGCTCTGTGTATTCGGACAACGACAAATCATCGAAGCCGACGATAGAAATATCATCCGGTACGCGCAGGCCGCCAGCGTGGATCGCCTTCAGCGCGCCGATCGCGGTCATGTCGTTGTAGCAGAAGACCGCTGTCGGCGGTTGTGACAACTCGAGCAGCCGCTCCATGGCCGCGAGGCCTCCTTCAGGTTTTCCATCGCCGTGGACCACCAGATCCGGCTGAAACTCGATGTCGGCTTCGTCCAGAGCGGCGCGATAGCCGCTGAACCGTTCGGAATCCGAGACATGACCCGAACGGTCGCCGATGTAGCCGATCCGCTCGTGCCCGAGTTGAACAAGATGCCGGACCGCCTGCCGGCTGGCATCGATATTTGCGATCCTCACCGAGTGTCCAAACTCGCTCGGATGCTGATTGTTCAGCAGCACGATGGGTATTTGAATCTGCGACAACATGTCCGCATAGAGCGCCCCCACGCGAGACGCCATCACGACGATTCCGTCCACCCGGCGCTCCTCAAACGACTGGACCACTTTCACTTCGCGCTGCGGATTCGCGTTCGAGTTGGCCAGAAAAACGGAATAGCCGTGTGCGTTGGCCTCTTCCTCGATGCCGCTCACTACCTCGGCCGCAAACGGATCCGCGATGTTTGTCACGACGACACCGATGGTGTTGGTCCTACAGTTCACCAGACTCCGTGCGATTGCACTAGGGCTGTAGCCCGACTGGGTGGCGATGCGCTGGATCTTCTCCGCCGTCTCCGTATTCACGAGCGGACTTTGCCGGAGTGCTCGCGACACAGTGGAATGCGAGACATTCGCCAGCCTCGCGATGTCCTTAATGGAAGCTCGTTTCATTACGCTCTGCTGCGGTGGCGCCCGTGTGCCCAAAAGGGTGAACACGTGTGCAAGAATGATTGTATTGCAGGCACTATCTATGACACAAGCCAGCGCTCCGACCGCGTTCAAAAGCCCGCTGCACCAGATGACCGAGACCACGCCGACGTGTTTGTGGAACGACTCGGCATCTATCGACGAACTGACCTATTCGATCGAGCACGGCGCAGTGGGCGCCACATGCAATCCAGTCATCGCTCTCGCGATACTCAAGAAAGACCTGCACCTCTGGCGCGATCGCATCCAGGCCCTGATCCGCGAGATGCCCACCGCTACCGAAGACCAGATCGGCTGGAGACTGGTGGAGGAGCTTTCCATCAAGGCTGCCGCACTCTTGAAACCGATATTTGATGCGCATCGCGGGATCAACGGCCGGCTCTCGATCCAAACCGATCCCAGGTATTACCGCGATACGAACGCCATCGTGGAACAGGCCGATCGATTCAATCAACTGGCGCCGAACATGATCGTGAAGATTCCCGTGACGCGCGCCGGTATCCCGGCGATCGAAGAAGCCACTTATCGCGGCATCAGCATCAATGCCACGGTTTCCTTCACGCTGCCGCAATGTATCGCAGTGGCCGAAGCGGTGGAGCGCGGTCTCAAGCGTCGCGAAAAGGAAGGCAAAGACATTTCGCGGATGGGTCCGGTCTGCACCATTATGGTCGGCCGTCTCGACGATTGGCTCAAGGTAGTAATGGAAAAGCAAGACATCAGCACCGACCCAGGCTATCTGGAGTGGGCCGGCGTGGCGGTGTTTAAGAAAACCTACCGTATTTTCCGCGAGCGTGGTTACCGGCTACGTCTGCTATCGGCCGCATTCCGCAATCACCTGCACTGGAGTGAGTTTATCGGAGGCGATGTGGTGATCTCGCCGCCGTACTCCTGGCAGCGCCGCTACAATGCCAGCGATATCGAAGTGACTACACGGATCGACAAACCCGTCGAACCCAGAATCGTCGACGATCTGCGCAAGCGATTCGCCGATTTCGAGCGTGCCTACACCGAAGGCGGGCTCTCCGACGCTGAGTTCGATACGTTTGGATCGACGCGGCGCACGCTGCGGCAGTTCATCGGCGCCTGCGCCGACCTCAACGTCCTGGTTCGCGACCAAATGATTCCTGACCCTGACAAGAAGTAACCATCCGCCATCGCGGACACAAAAACAAGGAGCGAAAAGCTTGAGCCAACAGAAGCTCCGGTTTGGCGTACTAGGAGTAGGCCGAATCGGAAAGATACACATTGAGAACCTGGCGAACCGCATGCCAGGCGTGGAAGTTGTTGCAGCGTCCGATGTCGTCGCCGAGGAACTCGCAACAGTGGCGGCGAAGTACAGTATCCCGAAGAAGTTCGCGGACTACCGCGAAGTGCTTGCGCTGCCGGATGTCGACGCGGTGGCAATCTGCACGTCCAGCGATACGCACTACCAGATGATTCTCGACGCGGCTGCCGCGGGAAAACAGATCTTCTGTGAAAAGCCGATTGATCTGGCGGTACCTAAGATCCAGACCATCATCGACGAGGTCACGAAACACCGGGTGCAGCTCATGGTGGGCTTCAACCGGCGTTTCGATCCAAATTTTCTCAAGCTCCGTGAGACCGTCGCCGCCGGCAAAATCGGCCAGCCGCACATGCTGCGCATTACGAGCCGTGATCCCGGCCCACCGCCGGAGCAATACATTCGGGCTTCCGGTGGAATCTTTCTGGACATGACCATCCACGATTTCGACATGGCCCGCTATCTGATGGGCAGCGAGATCACAGAAGTTTACGCCAAGGCCACGGTGCTGGTCGATCCCATGATCGGCCGCGCAGGCGATTGGGACACCACCATCGTCACGCTCACGTTCGCGAACGGCGCTTTCGGCGCAATCGATAACAGCCGCAAAGCCATTTATGGGTACGATCAACGCGCCGAGGTATTCGGATCCGAAGGGATGGTCGCGGTTCAAAACAACATGCCCGATACCCATATCCACGCCGACAGCAAAGGCATTCATTCAGCGCTGCCATTGCATTTTTTCCTGGAACGCTACATGGAATCTTACCTGCGCGAGATGCGAGCCTTCGTCGATGCCGTCGTAAGTGACAAGCCGGTTCCGGTGGGAGCGCGGGACGGATTGGCGGCCACCATCGTTGGCCTTGCAGCGGCGAAATCGGCGCGCGAGAACCGCCCTGTGCAAGTTGGAGAAATCAGCGCGAGGACCGCATAGCCATGTCGAGCCGATTGAACGTCGGAGTAATTGGCCTAGGCAGACTCGGAAACGTCTATGCGCTGAATCTGGCGCAAAGGGTTCCGAATGCGCGGCTGGTCGCAGTCGCGGACGCAAAGCCGGGGCTGGCTAAGACGTTCGCGGACGAATACGAGATTCCCAAAGCATACGCCACCCATCAGGATTTGCTGAACGACAAGGACGTCGAAGCAGTGGTGATCATCACGTCCACCAGCACGCATAAGCAGGTGGTGATCGACGCGGCGAATGCCGGAAAAGCAATCTTCTGCGAAAAGCCCATGTCGTTGTCGCTGGCCGATGCTTACGAAATGAAGCGAATCGTGGACCAGGCCGGCGTGTTCTTTCACATGGCGTTTCAGCGACGCTTCGACGCCGCCTACGCCGCGGCTAAAAAGAAAGTGAACGAGGGCGCCATCGGCACGCCTGTCCTGCTCAGCTCCACCTCGCGCGATCCCTTTCCTCCGCCACTTGCGTTCTGCGATCCCAAAGTCAGCGGCGGATTGATTGCCGACATGGGCGTGCACGATTTCGACGTAGCTAGGATGTTCATGGGCGATGTCAAGACCGTTCACGCCATCGGCGGCACGCTCGCGTTTCCGGAGATGAAGACTGTCGGCGATATCGACAATGCCATCGTCAGCATGGTTTTCGACAGCGGCAACCTGGGCGTTGTGCAACTCAGCCGGAACGCAGTTTTCGGCTACGACATTCGCGGTGAGGTCTGGGGTACCAAGGGTTCAATCCAAATCGGATACCATCGCCAGACTCCGATCCTCATGATGACGGCGGAAGGTATCACGCACGACGTCGTGCCCTACTTCATGCAGCGATTCGAAACCGCCTACTTGACCCAGATCCAAGACTTCGTCACGAAGTTCAAGAGTGGCGGCAAACCGTCCATCACCAGCGCCGACGCGATCGCCGCGATGCGCATCAGCCTGGCCGCCACGCTTTCAGTCAAAGAGAATCGATCCGTGGAAGTTCGCGAAATGGATGCCGGGCAAGCTGCGGCTTAATCGCAAGTCAGTCCCGGCAAGGATAGTATAATTACCTCTCATGCCGCGGGGGCTGCTGCTTTTAGCGATTGTGCTGCTCCTGGGAATCTGTTTCTGCCGGCCCTCCGCCAACTCTTACCCTCCTCCTGATCAGTACCGCGCAGTTTCTCAATCCGAACCTCCTATGCTTCGAATGGGCTATCCCGGCCTTCGTGGCAGCATCATTCGAGGCGTCCTGGAGGCCGGTGGTTTGGGGTTGCGCTGGACAGATCAACATCCCGCGTTCAGCTTCATGCCGGACCACACCAAAGACTTGGATCTTTACATGAACTTCGGTGTTCACGAACGAACGTTTGCCGATACTGGCCCTGTAACGCTCAGCATCATTGTCAATGGCGAACTGATCGATCGGCCCAGGTTCGACAGCGCGGGAATGCGCGAATACTCGCATCTCGTTCCGTCGCGGGTACTGCAATTGAAATATCCGGTGGAGGTTCAGATCGATGTTGATCCACCGTGGATCGCGGCAGGAGACCAGCAGAAACTGGGAATCGTTCTGGTGGCAATAGGCTTCGAGGAGCACTCCCAGTAATGCAGGTAGCCGCTCTTCTCTTCGCCGCCGCATTCGTGTATCTGGCCAGTCAGGCTGCGGGCAAGCTGCTGTTGCAGGTTCTGCGAGTAGATCTGTATCGGTCTGAAGAATATTTCGTCGGCTTCGTGCTTGGCGCCTCGCTCTTGAGCACCATGGTGTTCGGTCTTACCGCCGCTCACTTGGCCTACGGCAGCGTATTTATCGCAGCCGGAGGGGCAATCCTGGCGCTCGCAGTGTGGCGTGGGGCACACCGATTTTCGGAAAAGCGCTTGCCTCCGCTGGCGCGCCCCTGGCAAATCGGATTCGGACTCTTGTACGCGGCCTTCGCCATGGTTTATTTGGAAGCCGCCTTGCTACCCGAGGCCGGCTCCGATGCAGTTTTGTACCATGTCGCGCTACCGGGACGCTACCTCGCACAGCACTCCTTTCCCTCCAACACAAGAAACATGATGGCCAATTTGTCGGAAGGCGTCGAAATGCTTTTTCTGTTCGCGTATCCGATCGCCAAGCAGTCCGCTGGAGCCATGGTGCATCTGCTGTTCACGCTAGCGACACCCTGGGGAATGCTCTCGTACGGGCGCCGCGTGGGCAGGCCGGCGGTGGGCGTCGCAGGAGCTTTGCTGTTCTTCATGAGTCCCGTTGTAGGAAAGTTGGGTACCACGGGATATATCGACGTGGCTGTCGCCAGCGTGCTCTTCGCTGTTTACTATCTGCTCGAGATTTGGCGCGAAGACCGGTCGACGCGCCTTTTGGCGGCGGTCGGAATTCTCGCCGGTTTCTGCTACGCATCCAAATACACTGCCCTACTCGCAGTTCCCTATGCGATGGCGCTGATAATCTACGAGTGCTGGCGCGGGCGACGGCCCATGTTGCGTCCGATCATGCTAACCGCTCTATGCGCATTCGCAGTTATGCTTCCCTACCTTGTAAAGAACACGCTGGTCGTCGGCAACCCAGTGGCGCCGTTCGGTAATCGCTTCTTCCCGAATCGCTTGCTGACGGTGTCTCAGGAGAATACCTACGCGAACGTCATGCGTCACTGGGGCGGCGTCCGTCTGAGTGAAGTTCCACTGGAAACAACCCTGCGCGGAGGGCGGCTACAAGGCGTGATAGGCCCAGTGTTTCTACTTGCTCCTCTAGCTCTTCTGGCGCTACGCTCGTCACCTGGCCGCCGGTTGCTGCTGGCTTTCGCATTCTTCTCACTGACATATTTCGCCAGTATCGCGACTCGTTTTCTAGTGCCGATGTTACCGTTTCTCGCAATTGCGTTGGCGTGCGCACTGCCTCGGATTTTGTTACCGATTGTAGTCCTGGCGCACGCGCTGTTGTCTTGGCCAACGGTGGTGCCTAGATACTGCGACCCGGGGTGTTGGCGGCTGCATAGCTTGATTTGGCAGGTCGCGCTTCGACAGCGGCCGGAGTCGGATTTCCTCAGAGAGAATCTCCCTGATTATGAAATGGGCCTCGTCCTGGATAAGATTGTGCCGCCGGGTGAGGCGGTCTTTGCTTATGGGGGCTTTCAACAGGCTTATCAATCCCATGAAATCATCGTTAGCTGGCAATCAATATTCGGCAAGAATCTCGCCGATGCTCTGGAAACGCCGGTCGTGAAAGATCGGTTACCCAATTGGCGGCATGTATATCAGTTTCGGGATTTGGGTGTCCGCAAACTCCGGCTGATTCAGCAGAGTGCGAGTGCAAACGAAGAATGGAGCGTGACGGAATTGAGGGTGTTACGCTCAGGCGTCGAATTGCCTCGTTCACCTCAGTGGCGTCTTCGGGCTTCCCACAATCCCTGGACGCTCCAAGCCGCCTTCGACAACAATCGAGCCACACGCTGGACCAGTGGACAGCCCCTGTCGCCAGGAATGTGGTTGGAGGTTGATTTTGGCAAATCAGAGGACCTCGATTCAGTTGTAGTCGAGTGCACTGGCGACCAGAGCCAGGGACCATTTCGCCTTGAGGTTGAGAACGCTTCAGGGGCCTGGTTGGAACCGGCGCCACATCCCGCCGTATACGAAAGGAGAGCGCCAAACGGATTGCGGGCCGCGGCCGTCGACGAACTAAAGCGCAATCACGTGTTTTGGATTCTAATCCTGGATGTCGACGCCGTGGCAACCGACTTCGCAGATAACGCCGAGAGATGGGGCGTCAAACTCGTAGCCAGCGAAGAGCACTGCCGGCTCTATCACTTGAATTGAATCACCGCGATTAACGGGAGCTCACCATCGACTTCGTCCTGGGGTATTCATGGACGTAGTAACTCATCGTGGCCTCCAGCAGCTCACGGAACTTCCACTTCGGTTCCCAACCGAGTAACGTACGAGCCTTTGTGATGTTCGGAATTCGGCGGTCGGAATCTTCGTATCCCTTTCCGTAGAAGTCTTCGCCGGACACACTGACGATCTCCGGAAGCGGAGTCTCGGGATCAAGGAACTTCGTTGCGTAAATCTCGCGCATCGCTTGGGCCATTTCCCCGATGGAAACTTCGTTGTAAGGCGATCCGATATTGAAGATCTGCCGATCACAGACGCCGCCCGGGTTCTCGACGATTCGATAGGTACACTCGATCGCATCATCAATATAGGTGTAACAACGGCGCTGCTTCCCTCCATCCACCAGTTTCATCGTGGCGCCGTTGATCAGCGCGTCCATGAAGAACGAGAATACGCGCGGGATGCCCTCTCGTTCTGACAGCAGGAAGTCGATCTTGGGTCCGATGAAATTGAATGGACGGATGATCGTATAGTTAAAACCCGTTTCGATCCCGTAAGCGTGCAGCACCCGTTCCAGCAACTGCTTGGCGGAAGCATATATCCAACGATGCTTCACCACGGGGCCGAGAATAAATTCCGACTCGTCCTCTGTGAATGTGGCGTGAATTGGATCTTCCGGATCCTTCAAGTTCGCGTTCTTCAAGCTGGCCGCCGACCGCCCGTACACTTCGCACGTTGAGAACTGAACCAACCGTTTGCCGTGCCGAACGCAAGACTCCGCGATTTTCAAATTCTCCGTGAAGTTCAAGCGAAAGACTTCGAGCGGAATGCGAATATAGAGGCCAGGATTGGCGTATGCGATGAGATCGATCACCAGGTCGGCTTCCGCAACTAACCGGTCCAGATTCCATTCCGGGCTGCGGATGTCTTGCTGGACGAAAGTAAGTTGTGGATGATCCAGGAGTTCTGTAACCTTGTCCGTCCAGAGGTCGACAGCCGTGACCGTATGGCCTTCGGCGAGCAACCGTTGGGTCAGGTGGGAGCCGATAAAGCCACCCGCTCCCAGATTGAGAATTCGCATAGCCTACCTTTGTAACATAGAGCACCCGGATTCTGTCAGGTCCTCAGGATCGTCTCACCGTAACAAGTCAACGATCGCGAAGGCGTTGAGTTCCGGAAGCGTAAACTCGGTCGCGTCGCCATCTTGTGTCCAGTCTACGAGCGCGGAGCTGGGCACACCAAAAACGCGAAGCTCTCCTTTCGCAAACCGGCCGCGCACGCGCACCCGGAGACCGCGCACTGGCCGATCCGCGTAATTCAGCAGATAGATCCGCGCCTGTCGATCATTCGCCGTTAATCGCGCAATGACCACTTCGCTTCCATAAATCCTCAGCGAC
>JBGPSX010000015.1:0-18747 GCA_041490325.1 Bryobacteraceae bacterium
CTGGAAGGTTCCACGATTCATCTCCGCTTCGCGCCTGGGTGGATGCAGCCGATTGGCGCAGTCGCGATGCTTGCGCTTGGCTTTGTCGCTGCGCGGATGACTCCGAATTCGTTGCTCGGGCCGTCTCAAGCTGCCAGCGTCGCCGCCGAGCCGGTTGCGTCGCGCGTTCGTTACGTGGAGCCAGCCGCGGCCGGGCATGTACAAATCGTCGTGGATGAAACCAGGCAGCGAGTTTTTTCAGGCAGCCTGGAGGATCAGTCCATACAACGGCTGTTGCTCGCGGCTGCCAAGGATCCTTCCGACGCGGGGCTGCGCGTAGAATCGGTTGACCTGTTGAAGGGCCGCTCGCAGTCCGCCGAAGTCCGGCATGCGCTGATGTTCGCGCTGCAGCACGATTCGAACGCGGGCGTGCGGTTGAAGGCGCTGGATGGCCTGAGAGATTTCGCGGACGATCCGGAAGCGCGGCAGGCGTTGACCAGCGTCCTTTTGAAAGACGACAATCCCGGAGTGCGGACGCAGGTGATCGACCTGCTCATCAAGCATCACAGTAATGCGATGGTGGGAGTTTTGCAGGAACTCATGATGACCGAGAACAACGGCTATGTTCGCATGCGATGCCAGAAGGCCCTGCACGAGATGAACGCTTCCGTGGAGACCTATTAGGACCCATGAAGCAGTTTGCAGTCATTTCGTTAGTGGTCGCGTTGGGAACGCAGCCAGCTCTTCCTCAGAGCGCGTCGCCGGTGGTGCGGGAAGGCCGATATTGGGTTCGCACCATCAATGGCGTGGTTGCGGCGATGCCCTTGGAGCGCTTCCGGCTGAACACGGTTGGAAGCGTGGTGTTGCGTGGCGATGCGAGCGGCCATGCCGTCTATGCTTTGAAGGCGCGAGTCAAGGCCCGTGACGCCCGCGAGGCCGAGGCGCTGCTCCGGCAGTTTGAAGTGAAGACCAAAACTCAAGGCGAGTGGGTGTACCTGACGGTGGCGCCTCCCCAGCGCATTTCGGAAGCTCCCGAGATGACTATATCGGTGCCGCGCGCTCTGCGTCAGGCCTGGATTGAAACGCGAGGCGGCAATTTGCAGGCGTCGGGACTCGATGGCGAGATCGAGGCGCGGTCAGCCGGCGGTAAAATCGAGGTCGATGATATCCGCGGCCGCGCCGACCTCAGAACTGGCGGCGGAGACATTGAGGTCGGCAGCGTGGGTGGTCCGGTGCGCTGCTATTCCGGCGGCGGGATTATTCGTGTCCAGAACGCCGGCGCTGACTCATGGTTTGAAACCGCTGGCGGCGAGATTATCGTGCGCCAGGCCATGGGCCAGGTTCACGCCTCCACGGCCGGCGGCAATATTCGCGTGGACCGTGCTTCGGGCGCCGTGTTTGCGCGAACGGCAGGTGGGTTGATTCAGGTGCAAGAGGCCGGTGGCGCGGTCACCGCCGAGAGTTCCGGCGGCGCGATTCTGGTGAATGCCGCAAACGGAGTACGGTGCGATTCAACCGGCGGCGCCATTCGTTTGAAAAACGTAACAGGGGCGCTGCGGGCTTCCACCAGCGCCGGCAGTATTTCGGCCGAGCTGCTTTCCGGCAATCGCATTCAGGATTCCACGCTCAGCACGAACGCAGGTGACATAACGGTGTTCATTTCGTCCAACCTTCCGTTGACGGTGCTGGCGCGCAATGAATCGGGTGGTACGGTAGGCCGGATCATTTCCGACTTTCCAGAGATTCGAGTGAGGGCCGCTCAAGCGAATGTAAGCCCGGTGCTGGCTGAAGGCGCTCTGAATGGCGGCGGACCGGTGCTGCACATCAACGTTATCGGCGGCACCATTTATCTGCGCCGGCAAAAATAGATTTCTGAGGTGTTTGTATGCAACGACTTCTTGTTTCGATGGTTGTGTTCGTGGGCGCGCTGGGCGCGCAGTCTTTCGACTTCTTTCAAGTGCCGGGTACCCAAGTCTATGAGTATCGCGGCGGCGCGTTGGTGGGCGGAACGTATCTGGGCGTGAACCTGGCGGAGATCGATGCCGATCGCGCGCGCGAACTGAATCTGAAGGAAACCTACGGCGTCGAGATCACTCGCGTCGAAGACGGAAGTCCGGCGGAGAAGGCCGGGCTGAAACCGAACGACGTCGTGCTCGAATACAACGGCCAGCGCGTGGAAGGCATGGAACAGTTCGGGCGCCTGGTGCGCGAGACGCCCGCCGGCCGCGACGCGAAACTGGTGATCAGCAGGAATGGCGCCACGCAGACCGTCACCGCAACTCTCGCAACCCGTAAGATCAAAGCCCTGGCCGGAAATATGAAGGAGTTGTTCGGACCGGATATGCCTGAGATTCACATCCCCGACATTCCGCAGGTGTTCACCACCTGGCGCAGTCCGATGATGGGCGTCGAGGCGGAAACCTTGGGCTCGCAACTGGCCGCCTACTTTGGGGTCAAGGACGGCGTGCTGGTGCGCTCCGTTGTGAAGGATTCGGCCGCGGAGAAGGCCGGGATCAAGGCAGGCGACGTGATCACCAAGGTGGACGGTTCCAAAGTCACCACGCCGAACGAGCTATCCAGCGCCGTGCGGTCGGCCAGTTCCAAAAAACCGTTTTCCGTCGAGCTGGTGCGCGATCACAAGGATCTGACCGTCAGCGTCACTATCGAGGATGGCCGCTCGGAAAGAATGATCCCGCGCACCCGCGCGGTGCGCAGTGCTCAGTAACGTCAGGATTTGATTTCTTTCGAGCCGTTCAGCGCCAAGCAGTAGACCTTCAATAGAAGTTCCACTTCCTGGCGCGGCATGCTCAACGACGCGGCTATGTTTTCGGCCGGCTCTCCCAGCCGCGACATCCGAATGGCTTGGGTGCGCCGGTTCAGATTCAAGCTCGACTTGAGCGTGGCAGGCGGCGCCGCCAGTTCCGCGCGCTCTTCATTATCCCGAAGGCGTTCGCTCAATTCTTCGAGCTTGAGCTTGAGTTCCCGAGCGCCTGATTGGTCCGTTTTCTGGTCGCGTCGAAGGCGCGCCTTCAGAGTGGAAATCTCTCGCTCCAGCGAGACATAAAAAAACAGGCCGGCGACGCAATCCAGCGCCAGGAGGATCAGGGGAGCAATCGGAATGAGATAGTGTTCCAGCATGGCTAGTTCAGCGTTCTGAGACGCTCCTGCCGGCTAATGACCTGCTTGATCCTGACGCCGAAATTTCCTTCTATGACCACCACTTCGCCCCTGGCAATGACGCAGTTGTTCACGATGACTTCTACCGGCTCGGATATGTTGCGGTTTAACTCAATGATGGACCCGGTGGTCAGTTTTATGACATCCTTCAGCGCAAGTTGCGCGCGGCCAAAAGAGACACTGACCGGAAGTTCGACATCCAGAAGCAACTCGATCGAGGTGGGTCTTTGCGGTAGCGCTGCCGCGCTTGCCAATTGAAGTGGAGCAGGTTCGGGCTTTGCCGTTTCGACCGGGGTTTCGGGAATATCCGCCAGTGACCGGCTGAATACGGCCAGGACGGGGAAGGTTGATTCACCCAGGCCGATCTCAAACGAGTAACTGGCAACTTGATCCAAAGCGCTCGGGGAAGCCCGCTTGCCTTCCAGGCACGAGATCTCCCGCCGCACGCGACTGGATAGGGCGCCGGCAACTCCGGACAGAGCCTGGTTTACGATCTCGAGATAAGTGCCGCGGATAGTCTCGCGATCTTCTTCCTCGACGCCGGCGCTGCGTAAGACGCGATTTCCGATTTCCTCCCAACTTTTCGTGCTGGCGCCGATCCAGGCCAGGCTTTCCGCTGAAAGACTGAAGGGCTGTTCCCACCAGAAGAATTCGTCCGGTTCGGCTTTGAGCTCGGTGGAAAGCTCATGCGGGGCGTAGGTCACGATGGGGGATTCGCCCGTCATCGTCTCCACGACGTTGGTCAACTGTCTGGCCCATTCCGCCGCTAGCCAGGCCGGCGATTGGGGTGCCGTAGGATCGGCCATCGCTATGCTCCCCTTTGCACCGGCCAGCGCTTTTCCATATAGGAGCGAAGGCGGAGCACCGCCTGCGACTTGAGTTGCGATATTCGCGACTCATGCAAGTTCACGATTTTCGAGATCTCCCTGAGGGTCAGCTCTTCGTGGTAGTAAAGGCTGATGACGATTCGCTCGGTGCGCGGCATTTTCTCAATGGCGTCGGCCAGCAGGCGCTGGAGCTCCGACCGCTCGAGCAGCCGGGAGGGCCAGTTCTCCTCGTCATCGGAGACGTATTTTAGAAGATTGCGGCCGTCCCCCTCGGGCGACGTCGCTTCCAGGCTTCCGATGTTGACGCCTCGAATGTCAACCAGCCACTCGTGATACTCCTCAAGCGTGAGGTCCAACTGCTTGGCGATCTCGTCTTCCGCCGGTGCGCGGTGGAGCCGCTGCTCCGCCACCGAAATGGCCGCCTCGATTTGTTTGGAACGCTTGCGCTGCTGCCGCGGCGCCCAGTCGAGCCCACGCAGGCTGTCCAGGATCGCCCCACGAATTTTGTACTCTGCGTAAGTTTTCAGCTTCACGTTGTGGCGCGGATCGAAACGGTCGATGGCAGCGATCAAGCCCACAGTTCCGGTCGAGATCAGGTCGTCGAGATTCACGCTTTCCGGCAATCTCTCGTGGATACGCCGCGCAATTAGGCGCACTTGAGGTAGATGTTCCAGGATCAGACGTTCCCGCTCTTCCGTGGCTTGAACATGGGTCTGATATTTCCTTACCGCGCGGGTGGGTTCTTTGGTGGTAGTTGGTGCTCTCATGCCGCCGCCATTCCGAATTTCGACTCTTCGGCCAGCGCCACCTTCAGCACTAAGTCCAGGATCAGACCTGTCGTCGCGGCTTGCATGTCTTCTGGAATCCCCTGGCCACTGCACAAAAACGAAACGGGCGTTTTCATTCGCACGCTCTGGCTTAGAATCGGGCCAAAGGTTTGGGTCTCATCGATGCGCGTAAAGAGCAGCTTGCTGGGCTTAAAGATGGCGTAGCGCTCGGCCATGCGCTTCATATCCTCAGTTCGCATCGAAGCCGGAAGCACTAGGTGAGTGTCGACGCCGGGATGAGTGGACAGGAACTGAGCCAGGTCTTCGTAGCCCTCCATTGCATTGCGGCACAGTCCGGGCGTGTCGATCAAGATCAAGTCCTTTTGCCGTTGCTCCTCGAGAGTCTGCGCCAGCGCCGCGACCGTCTCGAGAACTTGACAACCGATTCCGAGGATGGCGGCGTAGGATCGCAACTCGTCGGCGGCCGCGATGCGGTATGTGTCCACGCTGAGAATCTGCGTCGGCCTTCGCCTGGTGATGCCGTATTGCACGGCCAGCTTCACCAGCGACGACGTTTTCCCGGCGCCCGGCGGTCCCACCAACGCCACGACACTTGGCGTCGGGCCTCGGCAGCCCAATTCTGCGTCGACTTTCACCAGGCTGGCCAGTTCGGCTCGCAGCGCGCCTGGGGCTGCAGGGGACCCGATTCGACCGATGACCTCGTAGGCCAGGTCTGCATCCAACTCGGCATCGGTCAGAGCGGCAAGGGCCTTCGAGAGCTCCGGGTTGGATGCAATCCCAGCCATCCCGCTGCCCGAGCGTGCCAGCGACAGCGCCAGCCGGTCCATCTGGTGTTTCAAGTCGGAAATGTCCTGGGATATGCGATCCACCCGCCGCGCAGCCTCCGATGCCGGATTTCGCGCTTCCCGCGGCGATGCCACCAGAAGCGGTTCAGTATCCGCGGCGCATACGACCACTTCATAGGCGCCTAAGTGTTTCGCTTCCGGGTTACTTCGCTTGGAATTCATCAGCATCGCGTCCGGGCCCATTTCTCGCCGTGCCAGGCTGATGGCTGCTTCGATGCTGTCCGCGAAAAACGATTTCAGTTTCATGGCCCGTTGTTGTCTTAACCGCAAAATTACTTCTAGTTGACTCCGCCCAACGACACGATCCGGTTGCCTGGGGGTATTTCGTTATGGGATAGCACTGTCAGATTGGGGGCAATAGTCTCGGTGATTTGCCGCACAAAGAACCGTGCTCCCGAGCTGGTCAGCAGGACTGCTGACGCGTCCGGCGAGCCACAGGCCTTCTTAATGCGTTCCTGGATATCCCGAACTCGCTGCGGCGAAAGATTCAAATGACTGGAACTCTCGGTATGCTCCACCGCTGCCTCGATGGCCTGCTCTATGGCCGGATCGAGCAAATAGGCTGACAAGTCTCCAGTCTGATCTACGATCGGCTTCACCACTTGCCGCCGTATAGCCTGCCGGACATACTCCGTCAGCAATACGGTGTTCTTCGTAATCGGCGCCGCCTCTCCCAGAGCTTCAAGAATGCTCGCGGCATCTCGAATGGAAACTCGCTCCCGCAACAGATTTTGAAGAACTTTTTGCACCACTGCCAGGGAGAGCAATTTAGGCGCCAAATCTTCGACGACTTTTGGATTGTCTTCCGCAACGCGATCCAACACCTTTTTGGCGTCCTGGCGCGAGAACAATTCATGCGCGTGGCGGCGCACGATCTCGCCGAGGTGTGTACCGAGAACGCTGATCGTATCGACGATGGTATAGCCGGCCTGGCGGGCCTTGTCCACGTTTTCGGGCGCGATCCAAGTTGCGGCGATTCCGAACGCGGGTTCGTGTGTGGGGATGCCCTCGATCTTCTCCGCTTTGTCATCGGTATGAATCGCAAGCTCGCATCCGTGCGCAAGCTCGTAGCGCGCGATCTCGACGCCCTTGATCGAAATCAGATATTCACGGGCTTTCAGCGTCAGGTTATCGGTAACACGCACGGGCGGAAGAATATAGCCGAGCTCGCCGGCCAGTTGGCGGCGAATGCTCGCGATCCTGCGGAGCAGCGGCGACTGCTGTCCGCCTTCGACCAGATGCACTAACCCGAGCCCCACCTCGACCGCCAGCGGTTCGACGCGCAGGAGTCCGTCGAGGTTTTCGCGCGCGGGCGCCGGAGCCGGCGCCTTACTCTTCTCGGTCGCGGCAGTCTTTTGCCGCACGCGCCAAGCCACCACACCCACGCCAGCGCCCAGGACCAGGAATGGAATTTTCGGCATGCCGGGGAACGCAGCCATAGCCATGAGTACGCCGGAGGCCAGCAGCAGTGGTTGCGGGTTGCTGAACACCTGTTTCTGGAAGTCGAATCCCAATTTGGTATCCGAACTGGCGCGCGTGACGATCAAGCCGCCCGAAATGGAAATCATCAAGGCTGGGATCACGGTCACCAGTCCATCGCCGATCGTGAGTACGGTGTAGGTCTCGAGCGCGCGCTTGAGGTCCAGGCCGTGTTGCAAAACGCCGATCAGAAAACCGGCAATGATGTTGATGGCGGTGATGAGGATCGAAGCCACGGCGTCGCGTTGCGTGAAGCGCGAGGCGCCGTCCATCGCGCCGTAAAACTCCGCCTCGCTGGCGAGAGTCTTGCGCCTGGTACGCGCCTCGCTTTCATCGATCAACCCGGAATTGAGGTCCGAATCGATGGACATCTGCTTGCCGGGCATCGCGTCCAGGGTAAACCGGGCGGTTACTTCCGAAATGCGGACCGCGCCGTGATTGATGACGACGTATTGAATGGCGATCAGGACCAGAAAGATCACCACGCCGATGATGTAGTTCCCGCCCACGACGAACGCGCCAAAGGCCTGGATCACTTCACCCGCCGCCGCCGTTCCCGTATTGCCATGCAACAGAATCAGCCGGGCGGATGAAATGTTCAACGCCAGCCGGAACAACGTCATCAACAGCAGTGTGGTCGGGAAAACACTGAAGTCCACGGGCTTAATGATGTAAAGTGAAACCAGGAGTACTATCACCGACATGGTGATGTTGGCGCTGATCAAAATATCGAGCAGGAAGGGTGGCAGCGGTGTGATCATCGCCAGCACAATGCCGAGCACCGCGATGGGAACGGCAAACTCCTGCCAGTTGGCTGCGAAACCCGAAGGCGAGCCGGCCGCCGGTTGCGCGCCCTCGCCCGGGGACTTGATGGCCGGAACTCGCGCCGTCGCGGCCACCTAATTCCTCCTCGCCGGATGCATGAGTTTGAAGATGTAAGCCAAAACTTCGGCCACGGCGCGATAGAGGTGCGGCGGAATTTCCTGGCCGACATCCGCCGACTTGTAGAGCGCCTGCGCCAAGGGCTCATTTTCGATGATCGGTACCTGGTGCTCGGTGGCGATCTGGCGGATGCGCAGCGCCAAGTAGTTCTTGCCCTTCGCCAATATGCGCGGCGCGGCCATGCTCTCCAGCTCGTAACGGATGGCCACTGAATAGTGCGTCGGGTTCACGATGACGGCGGTAGCATTGGGGATCTCCTTCAGCATGTTGCGGCGCGCCAGATCGCGTTGAATTCTGCGCACCCGGTTTTTGACCTGCGGGTCGCCTTCGGTTTCCTTGAACTCCTCGCGCAGTTCCTGCTTCGACATGCGCAAGGACTTGTTGTGCCGGAGGTTCGCTCGGAAGAAATCCAGGCAACCGATAGCCAGGAACAGGAGCACTGCCTTCCATAGAAAATCTTTGAGCGATCCGGCTATTACTTTGAGAGCCGGCCATGTGCCCACGTGAGTGAGCCCAGCGTATACAGCCAGATTTTGACTCGCGACCGTCCAGACGGCCAGAGCGATCAATGGAAGAAACAAAAGCGCCTGCATGAAAGACCCTGCGTTCTGTTGAGGCAGACTACGGATCTTCTGCAGCGGATTCATCCGTTTCAGGTCCGGGGCGAGCTTTTGGACCGAAAAGCCCAGGCGCGTGCTTCCGAGCTGCGCCGCCAGTGCGATTCCGCACAAGCACACTCCCATCCACATCAGCGGTGGGAACACATGCCCCAGCGACTCCCGATAGATGCTGGTCACGCGGTTGGGGCTGAGCTGCAGGTGAAAGGCCGTGCTCAGGAAGTAACGCGCCATCTCCCGCATCCGGTCGAGAAAATACGCCGTACCGGCGTTGAGCAGGACTACGAATGTCAGGAACTGCAATGCCGCCAGAAGCTCCCGGCTGGAGGGAAATTGTCCCTCGCGCCGGGCCTTCTCCAGCTTTCGCTTGGTGGGCTTTTCGGTGCGCTGGCCCTGGTCCGCCATATCAGCGATTCAACACTCGCATGAGAGTGATGAGTGTGGCCGCTCCGGCTTTTTCGAAAACCGAAGGAAAGAGCGACAGAATGCTGGCGAGGAACGCGATCGCCACCAGCATCTTCACTGCAAAGGACAGCGACAGGAGTTGCAGTTGCGTTTGCAAACGGCCGAGCACCGCAAACGCGATGTCCAGCAGCAGCAAGAGAGCAAAAACTGGAATCGCAAGCTGGGCGCCGGTCGAAAATATTCCTGAACCCAGCCGCGCGATGGTTTCAACGGTGGAGCCCGCCAGTGCATAGCTGCCGCTCGGAACGATCTCGAGACTCCTCGCCAGCACATGAATGACTTGCCGCTCGAAGCCAAACGCGAAGAACAGCGTTCCGGCAAAGAGCTGAGCCATCAATTGCAACGTGGTGGTGTCGGCTTGAGTGCTAGGATCGATCATCGAGGCGTAGCCATAGCCCGCTTGTAAGCCGATCATCTGAGCCGCCATCTGCACGCCTTCGAGGAGAAATGCGATGGCCACGCCGACCGTCAGGCCAAAGGCCGCCTCAGCGCCTATCCAACCGAGCAACCGTCCGATGGCCGGACCATCCACTACCGGAACAGGCCACACCGGAATCAGCGCCACCGTGATTGCCAGAGCCAGCACTACGCGGCTGACCTCGGGACCGGCCGAAAGCCCGGGAATTGGAACAAAGGCCACCACTCCCGCCACGCGAGCGAGTACCAGCAGGAAGGCGTACAGCGTTGAGAGGTTCAGCGTCAGTTCAGCGGGCATAGCGGCTGAAATCCCCAAACAAGGCGATGGTAAAAGCGATCAGCCTCATGGTCATCCACGGAAGCAGCAAGAGCAGACCGAACAGAAATGCAGCCAGCCGAGGAACGGCGGCAAAACTGGTGTCCTGAATGGAAGTCAGAACCTGCACCAGGCTGACCGCGATTCCCACCACAAAACCGATCGCGAGTATCGGAAGACTCAACCAGAAAGTCTGGAGGAGGGTATTCCGGAAAATGTCGACAGCCATCTCCGGCGTCATAACGGATTGAAACTCCTCATCAACGAGCCGACCACTAGATTCCAGCCGTCCACCAATACAAACAGCAGAATCTTGAACGGCGCGGAGAGCATGACCGGTGGTAATTGCACCATTCCGATCGAAAGCGTCACCGATGCGACTACCAAGTCGATCACCAGGAACGGTAAGAACAAGACGGCGCCGATTTGAAATCCAGTCTTGAGTTCGGACAGGACGTAGGCCGGCACGAGCACTGCCAGGCCCAGGTCGGCCGGCCGTTGCGGCGGGGCGGCGTGCGAGATGTCCAGAAACAACTTGACGTCCTTCTCGCGCACGTAGCGCACCAGAAAGGTCTTGAGTGGCTGGGCCCCCTCATCGAGGGCCTGCTGCCACGTGATTTTTCCACCTTCCAGCGGCTCCCAGCCTTTGTGGTACATATCGGTGACCACAGGCTGCATGATCGCGACCGTCAGAAAGAGGGAAAGCCCGATTAAGACCTGGTTGGATGGCGTGCCTTGCGTCCCGAGCGCCTGCCTGAGGAAATGCAGCACTACGGTGATTCGCAGGAAGGGCGTGACCGACATGATGACCGCCGGCAGGACGGTGAGCAGCGTCAGCATTACGACGATCTGCATCGGTACGCTGAGCGTCGCCGCGCCCTTGGACTGAATTAGAGTTACGCCGCTGCTCTGGCCTTGCGCTAGGAGAACACCGGCTGCGCTGAGAGCGACGGCCATACCAAGGATGGTGCGCTTCATAACTGCTGGCCTGCTGGCGTGCCGGTCGAAGAATCGGACAATAACGTGACACCCGCCGGGTGCACGGCTAAAACAAAATCGCGCTCTCCGATCCGAACCACATGCAACGAATGTTGCGGAGTCAATGCCAGCTTTCCGCGAGACTCGAGCAGCCCGCGTCCACCTCGCCCCTTAGCCAGACTGAGCCCGGCCGCGCCCCTCCTTTTGAGCAGCCACAAAGCCAGGCACAATAGTCCGAGGACGAACGTGATGGCCAGTGATTGACGTAGGATGTCCATGCTCGAGCTGTTCATTCCTCCAGGCAAAAATCCGTGATGCGCACGCCGACGGCGTCCTCGATGATGACGATCTCTCCAAAACCGATCAGTGTTCCGCCCACCAGAATGTCGATGTTGTCGCCCGCCGAACGCGGCATACGAATCACGCTGTCCGCGCCGAGCTGTAGGATCTGCGCGATCGTCAGAATTTTCCGCCCCAGCTCGACCTCGATGTCCACAGGGACGTCGGCCAGCTCGGCAATCTGCTGAAGCGGAGTCGTGAGAGCGGGCGCCATTTACTTGATCAGGTTGATGGTGGTTTGGCTCAATTCGTCCACCGCGGAAACAACCTTCGAGTTGGCCTGATAGCCGCGCTGGAAAATGATCAGATTCGTGAATTCCTTCGCGATGTCGACCGTCGAAGATTCCACCGCGCCGCCCTTCACTGATCCTCGTCCACCTAATCCCGGCACTCCTACCGCAGGCAGAGCGGAGCGCGCGCTCAGGATATAAGTGCTGTTGCCGGACGCGATTAGCGATTCAGGGTTTCGAATGGTTGCCATAGCGAGCTGGCCTACCACGGTTTGCGCGCCGTTCGAGAACTGCGCCAGAATCTGGCCTTTGTCCGCCACCGCGACGCGCACCAGTTGCGAGGCGGGCGTGCCATCCTGGGCAACTGCCGAGATCGATGAAGGCTGAGCGTATTGGCTGATCCGCGGCGTTTTGAAGTTGAACAAGTTCCAGTTGATAGTCAGGTCGGAAGCGCCATCTGCCAAGCCGGTGATCACGACCTGGGGCGGAGGGTCCACTGCGGTAGGCGCCGACAGAACTCCGTTGGAATCGAATGTCATGCTGCCCGTGAGAGGCGTGAATGGCGGAGTTTGAAGGTCCGCATCCGGAACGCTCAGTGAATAGTCCCATTGGCCGGCCGTGGCGTTCTTGACGAAGGTGGCAGTGACAATGTGCGAATTGCCCAGAGAATCATAGATTGTCACTGACGTTGCAAAAGTCCCGGACGCAGTGCCAGTGATTGCGGCGGCGTTCAGATTGATGTCGAAAGAAATGTTCTTCGACGTCACTGGAGGTTGGACTGTCCCCACCGGAATCGCGATGTTCGCGGGAGGCGCGTTGGTATCCAGGTTTCCGTTAATTTGCGTCCACCCTTGTAGGTGTTCGCCTGTGGCCGTGATCAAACTCCCGTCCCGGTCTACTTGGAAATTTCCACCACGCGTGTACTGGACGCCTCCCTCCGGCCCTTGGACAACGAAGAAGCCGTCACCTTGGATGGCTGCATCCAGTGCTCCGCCAGTAGTCTGAATCGCCCCCTGCGTAAACTGCCGCAGCGTGATCGGAGTCCCCACGCCGAACCCGACCTGCGTGTCGCCCAGGCCCGCGCCCAGCGACTGGGTTACCAGATCGTGAAACGAGATGGCGTTGGCCTTGAATCCCGTCGTGTTTAAGTTCGCGAGGTTGTTGCCAACCACGTCGATGGCCGTCGTATGCGCTGCCAGCGCGGAAAGTGCTGTTGAGAATGATGTAAACATAAGTTCTCCTTTAGGTCGTCGGCGCGGCCCCAGTGCCGCCATTCTGTTTGATCAAAGTCGCGTTGATGGAATCCAGATCCTGTCGCATCTGGAGTTGCTGCTCGAGTGAGCTGAACTGGGCCAGCTGCGCAATGAACTGCGCTCCGTCCTGCGGTTGCATCGGATCCTGGTTTTCCAACTGGGCCACCAACAACTTGAGGAAGGTCTGTTCGTTGACCATCGTGTCGGTGGGTGAAGGTGAAGTACTTGCGCCGGAACCGGACTGTACAGTCTGATCCAGTGTCGGGATGGTTGCGTTGATTGCGTTAATATTCATTGCTCGTCACCTCTGTGTCTTCTGCTTCTAATGACTCCTCCATCTGCGCCATCCAGCGGGGTTGCTGGCGCTGATGGGACTCGTGCCGTTCCTGTTGTCCTTGCTGCTGCCCCGCCCAGGAATCGGAATGCTGCGGCTGATTCTGTCCAAGGCCCGACCCCGGCCCGCTCGCGTCCGGAGCCTCGCGAGCCGCCGCGGGAACCCACGTCTCCGTCTTGAATCCTTTGCTCTCCAACCGGCCCACCAGGTCGCTCAAGTCGCCTTGTAGTGACTTCGTCAACTCGTGATCCGGGGTTCGGACCGCCACTTGCACCTTCCCCCCTCGTTCTCGCAACTGCACGTCTACGCTGGTGGAGTCTCGTCCGGCCAGTTTCAATGAGATCTGTCGAGTAGGTTGTGGACGGACTGCGCTGTTTGTTTCAGGCGCGGGTTCAACTTTTGTGGTTTGAGGAGGATCGGAGTGTGCTGCGCTCGGTTGAAGATCGCGCGGCCTGCTGGTCTCCACCGGCTGTGACCCAAGATCGGAAACGGCTGGATTCGGCTGTTGATCCCCAGTACTTCGCGCCGGTAGCGATTCAGTTTTTTTGTTGGGCAGTGGCCGTGCTTCCAATGGTTCCGATTCCTGGACGCCGGGTTGTGGGCTAAGCGGCTGCGTCCTGAGAGGTATTGCTAGCGGCGTCCGAGGAGTAGTTCGAAGTGGGATATCGTCTCTGCGTATCTCCGGTCTCACGCCATCAGCTTCGCGCTGTTTGCCAGGTTCTGGCGGGTGCGGCATGGGTGAATTTCCACGCGGCTCTAGGGGATCTGGATCGGCCTCGCGATCGGTTGCAGGTGCGGGTTCCAGGACGAGCGCCCTGACTCGCGAATTCGGATAGGCTGGCTCGGATTCAGGCGAAGGGTTTGCCGGCCGGCCCTGCTCCTTCCGCTCATTGGAAACCTGAGATATTGGAGCCGGAATACCCGCTGCATGAATCGGCCTCAGGACTGCGGGCCCTGGTGCTTTCAAGACCGGCGTCACCCCGACTGGCCCGCTGGGCACCGAATCTTCAGCCGGGCGCAAGCTTAGTTCTTCAACTGGAGTCCGCCCTGCGGCCGGGCTCGGCTCTACGGCCAAACTCAACTCGGCGGCCGGAGTCTGCTCGTTGGTCGGTTGCCAAACAAACGGTTCCTGAACAGGTTCGCGTGGCGCAGCGATTGGATTCGTTTCCTGAGCTGGAGACGCCTCGTTGGCACCCGGGACTTCCACCGGAATTCGGGGATCCTTAGATTTCCCGGCAGCACTACCGGCCAGCACTTGCGGAGCCGGGGGCGTAAGATGAAGCGCAAATGCAATTTCACCCTGAGGCCGGGGCGTCTGGATGCTGGGTGCGGATGAGGACCTGAGGAACTTCCAAGCCGTTGTAGTGTCGCTATGGGCTGCGGCGGGGTTCAACGCCCGCTGGTCATTCTCGATGGAAGGGTCATCCCTTAATAGTTCGCCCGAACTTTGGATCGTGAGGGTGCAAATCGCCATCGGCGGCCGCTCGATGAGCGGCGCGGGGGCCGTGACCATCTGAACGGCTTTGCAGTTCCACTTCGGCTGTTCATCTTTCTGTGTGGCTGGTGGAAGGTCTTCAACTGAGACTCCTGCATCGCCTGCGTCAGGCTTCTTCAATGGTTGCGGCTCGGCCGGAAAATTCGGCACTGCCGGCTGAATCTTCTCGACGATGCTATTCAATAATGAGAGGAACGCATCCAGCCCGTATCCTGACGCGATATTGAGCGCGGCGCCGGCGCCGGCCGCCGCGAGCCCTGGCAGGTTCTGAATTATCTGCGGTGTTGGTGCGGCGCTGAATCCTGAAACGTTCACGCCTGACCAGGAAGCATCTCTCAGGCCATCGCGCTCGCACAGCCTGTCATACACTTACCGATCGCCACACCGCTACAGAATTGGCACGAGTCCCGTTCTGACACTTTCTTGCCGCGTCCGAACTGGTTCCACAACGAACTCATCGCCCAATCGGCTTATAAGATGAACCGAATTTTCCAAGCGGCCAGTGGATTGCTTCAAACAATCGCGACGACAGTTCGCTATGGACACACTCACCAGTACGGCTGCCAGCGGAATTCGGGCGCGAATCGAAAGCCTCGACATGCTGGCCAACAACATCGCCAACGCGGCTTCCCCGGGTTTCAAAGCAGACCGTGAATTCTACGGTCTTTATCAATCGGCCGAAGCTGCTGACTCGCCGGGCGGAACTAATCCTTCAGTCCAGCCGGTGATAGAGCGGCAGTGGACCGACTTCGCGCAAGGCTCACTCTCGCCCACTGGTAACTCGCTCGATCTGGCGCTCAATGGAAAAGGATTCTTTGTCGCCAAGTCGGCGGCCGGTTCCGTGTTCACACGCGATGGCAGTTTTCGTTTGTCCACCAAGGGCGAGCTTCAAACGGCGGACGGCTACGCTGTTCAAGGCCTGGACGGCAAGCCTATCCTGCTGGACGGCTCGAAACCGGTGGACATTGGGCCTGACGGCGCGGTCCGGCAGGAGGGACAAGACATTTCGCGCCTCGCGATCGTCGACTTCTCGAATCCCAGTGCGCTCGGCAAGCGCGGCAACAACTATTTCGAGTCGGATCTGTCAGCCATGCCGCCCATCCCGGCGACGCAGGCCAAGGTTTATCAGGGCAACCTGGAGAGCGCAAATTCGCAACCGGCCGAATCGGCGGTGCGGCTCATCAACGTCATGCGTCAATTCGAGACGCTTCAGAAAGCCCTGGCGATCGGGTCGGAGATGAACCGGCGCGCCGTGGACGAAGTCGCCAAAGTGACACTCTAATGCATTCAAGGAATACAAAATGATTCGAGCACTCTATAGCGCGGCCAGCGGCATGGCTGCCCAGCAACTGAACGTCGACAACATTGCGCACAACCTGGCAAATGCGAATACCAACGGTTTCAAGATGCGGCGAACGCAGTTTCAGGATCTGCTGTATCAGAGCTTCATCCAGCCCGGCGCCGCCGCGGGCTCGCAGACCATCGTCCCGAGTGGACTGCAAATCGGTCTCGGCGCCAGGCCTGCATCGAACGAGATCATCTTCACTCAAGGCAATTTCCAACTGACCAGCAATCCGCTCGACCTCGTCATCCAGGGCAAGGGCTTCTTCCAGGTCCGACGCCCTTCGGGCGAGTTGGCCTATACGCGCGATGGTGGATTTCAGCTTGATCGCGATGGAAACATGGTGACCTCGAGCGGCGACCCAACCGAACCGCAAATTACCATTCCGGCCCAGGCGCAGAGCGTGACCATCGCCAGTGACGGCACAGTCAGCTACACGCAACCCGGCCAGAGCGCCGCGCAAGTGGCCGGTCAGATTCAGCTTGCGAACTTTACGAATCCAGCCGGTCTCAACAGCATCGGCCAGAACCTGTTCACTCAAACCGACGCCTCGGGCGACCCTACCATCGGCAATCCCGGCGGTCAGGAAGGTCTGGGAGCGCTGATGCAGGGTTACGTGGAGGGCTCGAACGTGAGCGTGGTCGAGGAATTCATCAACATGATCGTCAGCCAGCGGGCCTACGAAGCGAATTCCAAAGTGGTGAAAGCCGCCGACGAAATGTACCAACAGGTCAATAACATCACGCAATGAGAATAATCGCGATCCTCGTTTCGCTCGCGGCGCTGGCACAGGGCGCCTGTGTGACGGTGTCCTCCGATCAGATCGTGGCGGGCGATCTGGCTTCGGCGGTTCCCCTTCTCGATACTCTCGATCCTGCAACCCCGGTTGGATTTGCGCCGATGCCGGGTACTCGAAGAATCTTCACTGGACACCAACTCGCGCTGCTAGCCCAGCGGCACGGTCTCGCGGCTGGCGTGGATTCGGCTACCGCCGGCGTTTGCGTTGAGCGTGCCGTTCGCCCCATCTCGTCTGAAGAAATGAAGTCGGCCCTCATCGCCGCACTCGGAGTACCTGCCGCAGCCGTCGACCTGATCGAGTTCAGCCGCCAGCCGCTGCCGCAGGGACACCTGGAATTCAAACTTGCTGGATTAAACAAACCCCCTGTCGACGCACCGGCTTCGCCGGTTCTTTGGCGCGGGCGCCTCATTTACGACGGGCAGCACAGCGCTAGCGTATGGGCGAAAGTCAGTATCACGGTGGAGCGGGCCCGGTTCATCGCGATCGAGAGCATCCCCGCCGGCGCTCTGATTCGCTCCGAACAAATCCAAGCCACCAATGTGCGGCAGTTTCCTTTCACCGGACCATCGTTCGACTCCGCTGACGCAATCATCGGTAAGCTGGCGCGTCGTAGCCTGTCGGCCGGTCAGGGCTTCTCTCCTGCATTACTAGGAGAATCCAAAGACGTGAACAAGGGCGACCAGGTTCGCGTGCGGGTGAGCGACGGTCTGGCATCTCTTTCCTTTGAAGCCGTGGCCGAATCGTCGGGGAGAAAAGGCGAGATGATACTGGTACACAATCCATCCAGCGGCCGAAACTTCAAGGCCATCGTCGAAGACAAGGGTGTAGTCAGCGTGCGGTCCTCTCCCGGAGCCTAACTTGAAACGAGCCTCACTTGAAACCAATTCTTCCAACTAGCATCTGTTGTCTGCTGCTACTAATCGCACCTCTGCTGGTGGCCAAAAAACATGCTCCGGCGAAGCCTGCGCCGCAAGACAACTTGGCCAAATATGTCGAGGAAGTCAACCAGCGCTCGCACCAGTCCTCCACCAGCACGCCCGGCTCACTCTATAGCGCCGGCGGACGGCTGGCCGACGGATTCCGCGACGTTCGCGCCAGCCAGGTCTTCGACCTCGTCACCATCATCGTCTCGGACAAGGCTTCGGCTGTCTCCACCGGAGGCACCAACACATCGCGAAAATCGAACGCGAATGCATCCGTCACTTCGCTCGCTGGTCCTACCAAAGTCACGGGCGCGTTAGCCAACCTCGCCAACTTAACCAGCGCCCAGCAACTGCAAGGACAGGGATCCACCAGCCGCGAGAGTACGCTCACCACCACGGTAACCGCGGAGGTGACCGATGTCTTGCCCAACGGCAATCTCGTGATCAATGGACAAAAAGAAATTGCGGTCAATTCCGAACGCCAGTTGATCACAGTGCGCGGCATCGTGCGTCCGGACGACCTGAGTCCGGTCAACTCGGTTCCTTCCGACCGCGTCGCCAGGCTGCAGGTGCTGGTGAATGGACGGGGCGTCGTGAACGATTCCATCAAGAGGCCGTTCTTCCTGTATCGTCTTCTGCTGGGGCTGCTTCCGTTCTGATGCTATGATCCACCGAATCGCAATCCTCCTCTTCACGCTCATTCCGGTTTGGCCGGCGCCAACGGGAACCCGATTGAAGGATCTGGTTTCAATCGAGGGCGTGCGCGATAACCAACTGGTGGGTTATGGCCTGGTGGTCGGGCTCAATGGTACCGGCGACAAGCGGCAGACCGTATTCTCATCGCAGAGTCTCACCAACCTGCTGGCGCGCATGGGCGTCGCCGTTTCACCGGCCGCGATTCTGGTTCGCAACACGGCTGCCGTCTTAATCACCGCGAACCTGCCGCCATTTGCGCAACCCGGAACCCGAATCGACATTTTGGTGGCAGCCATCGGCGACTCCACCAATCTGCAAGGCGGCGTACTGGTGCTTACTCCGCTCAAGGGTCCGGACGGGCAGGTCTACGCCGCCGCGCAAGGCTCGGTTGTTACTGGAGGATTTGTCGCAGGCCGCGGCGGTAGTAGCCAGACTGTGAATCATCCGACGGCTGGCCGGGTGCCAAGCGGCGCCATCATCGAAAAACTCGCGCCGTCGGTGGCGCC
>JBGPSX010000016.1:0-18693 GCA_041490325.1 Bryobacteraceae bacterium
ATCGCTCAAGTGGACGGCCAAGGCCGCTATGTCTCTTTCAACAAGGCTTATGCCGAGCTGACTGGGCTGGCGGAGGGCAACCGAACGACGGATGTATTGGCCGGTGTTCTTCCACAACACCGAACCCAGGTTGAAGCCGCGCTCGAGCAAATGCGGACCACCGGCCGGGGGGAGACCGAAGCGCGAATCGTGCTGCCTGACCAGTCCGTGCGTGACGTCGCGATAGTGTTCTTGCCAGTGGCCGGCGGCGACCCCGAGAGCGGCCACTTCGTCTTCATGCGCGATATTACACGGCGCAAAGAGGCCGAAGTGGCCCTCATCCACGCCAAGGACACCGCGGTTGCTTCCACCCATGCCAGGACGAAGTTTCTAGCAAAGATCAGCCATGATATACGCACGCCTTTGAACGCCATTCTCGGTACCGCGGACCTGTTGTCTCAAACCCAGCTCAATGTCGATCAAGCCGACTATGTTGAGATGTTCCAGCGCAATTCCCGCCGCCTGGTCGCGCTCATCAATGATTTTCTGGACTTTTCGAAGATCGAGGCCGGCGCCATGCGCGTCGAGAGACTGCCGTTTCGGTTGCGGCCCACGGTTGAAGATGCGGTAAAAACCTTCCGCGAGTCGGCCGCACGGAAGGGCTTGGCGTTGCAAGTCGAAATTGCCGACAGCATTCCGGAATGGCACATGGGGGACCCCTTGCGAATGCAACAGATCTTGGTGAACCTGCTGAGCAATGCGCTCAAGTTCACTGAAAAGGGTCGCGTGGACGTCAGGGTGCGGGTAACCGGGGATGCGGGCGCCCGGCTGCTGCGGTTTGAGGTGGCGGACACTGGCCCCGGCATCCCAGCCGCGAACCGCGACAGCATCTTTTCGCCCTTCGAACAATTGCCCACGCAAAATATGGGCGCCAGCCCGGGCTGCGGCCTGGGTCTCGCAATTTGCCGCGAACTGGCGCAGATGCTGGACGGAGAGATCGGGCTGGTGAGCGAGGAGGGATCGGGCAGCACATTTTATTTCAGCGTGCCGCTGGTCGAGACCGAGCCCACTCCCCAGGTCCCGGCGCATCCCACGCCCGAACGGGCCTTTCGCCGTCTGCGCCGCGATCGCCCCATCCAAATTCTCATCGCTGAAGACACTGAAGACAATCGGGTGTTGCTGGAGCACTATTTGAAAGATGAAGCAGTGCTGCTGCATTTCGCCGGAAATGGTTTCGCCGCAGTGGAAGCCTTTCGAAATGGAGTCCAATTCGATCTGGTTCTGATGGACATGGACATGCCCGTAATGGATGGCTGCGAAGCCACCCGGCAAATCTGCGAGTTGCAGGCCGCGTTGAAGACGCCGCCCACGCCCATCGTGGCGCTTTCGGCGCATGCCATTCATGAGGAAGTTCGCGCCAGCCTGGATGCCGGATGCGTCGCCCATGTCTCCAAGCCCGTGGATCAAGCCACCCTGATCGAGACCATTCAGCGTTATGCGCGTCCGGAGTCGGTGGCTGGCTCCGCGCCCGCGGTCCGAGAGCCGGTGTCGAAGGATGTGGCTGCGCTGGTTCCGAAGTATCTCGCGGCAAAATCCAGCCAGATCGAAACCGCTCGCGCCGACCTAAGCGCGCATGAATTCGATTCCATACGCCGCTTCGGGCACAATCTGAAGGGGACTGGCCGTGGTTATGGATTTCCCGAGATCGAAGCCTTGGGAAGGGAATTGGAGGAGTCGGCAAAAGTGGCCGACGAAACCAGCATTGCCCGCCAGCTCCAGGCCCTGGATGAGTTCGTTGCCGAGGCGGCGGTTTCGGTTGCAGACTCGTAGCCGCGGGTAAGAGCGCTGCGGCTGCTCTAATCAACGCCGCGGCTGCTCTTCATCAACGCCGCGGCGGCTCTGCATCAACGTCGCGGCGGCTCTTCATCAGAGATGGGGGCAGCCAGGCGCTGTGCGGAGGAATCGCGTGCTGGCCTAAAACAGCTCGCCGATTTCCTTAGCGACGCTGCGGGCTTCCAGGTGGATCAGGCCCGCATTCGAACCCATGGGGCCCATCACTGCCAGCACTGCCTTCGGCCCAGCCGAGTACACAAAGAGCACGCCTTCGTCCCCCCGGATGCTGACCTCAGACAGTCCCCCGGTGGCCATGCTTTCGCTGATCCTGCGTCCCAGACTCGAAGCTGCGGCGGCCATTGCGGCCACGCGGTTTGGATCGGTTCCGTTCGAAAGTGAATGAGCTACTGGCAGGCCCTCGTTGGAAGCCAGCAATACGCCCTTCAGTTCTGGGATCGAGTTGCGAAGCATTTCCAAATGATTCTTCAAAGCGTCCTGTTTCACCATGGTTTCTCCTAACGATCACGCACGCGGCCCCGGAATGTCCGGGATTGCCATGCAGCGGATGAGCAGACCTCCCATCAACGCCGCGCTCAATATCACAGTCGCCTTATCACAGGTCCCTGGATTTTCACTCTGTCCAGTTGGTACGAACCGCGCTGATAGTAACATCGTCGGATAGGGCAGCGACTTTAGATGGTTTTCCGACAAACACATTACTTTTTGCTCGAAGTGGACGCTAGGCCACACCCGAGAACGGGATGTGTTGAAGCCGGGACCGCCTACCGTCTACACAGTAGAAAACAGGACTGATGCTCCAGCAGTAGTAGGGCCGGCGCCCGAGAAAGTACCAAATAAGCACTTTCCCGTATAGAAACACCTTCTAGGGGTATTCACTATTCGCCCCTAAACGCCGATTACAAACATATGCGATGCCTGCATTGCGGCAAAGAGCTCGCGCTGCTCAAGAGATTGAGGGGAGGGGACTTCTGTTCAGACGCACACAAGCAGAGCTATCAGGAAGAGTACAACCGTATAGGGCTCAGCCGCTTGCTACAGGCCCAAGCGAAGACCGCAAAGCCTAAGGCCGCCCAAGCGCCGCCGGCGTCCGCCGAGCCTGTATTAACCGTAGCCGTGGAAGAAAAAATCGAGGAAACCGTACTCGAAGAACGGCTCGAGCTAGCGGATCTCGAAGAGGCGGGCCAGGTTCTGCCGGAGACGCTGGAAGAAACGGCCGAAGAGACCGAAGCAATCGAGGAAACCGAAGCAATCGAAGCAATCGAAGCAATCGAAGAAGAGGCCGACGCCCCAGCGGAAGCCGAATTCGTTTCCGACAAACCGAGTCCATCCGGCCTGCCCGAAATTGCACCTTACGTAGAACCATGGCTGGAATGCGCACCTAGCCCGTCCATGCCGGAATGGCGTTTCGAAGTGGGCCATCTGGCGCTACCGTCTGCTGAGCGCTTGCCGCTCCAACTACATCTCACCGTCTCCAACATGAAGCATCCCGTAACGGAGGTGAACGTGACACCGGAGCAATTCGTGAACACGAACGCGAACCCAAGTCTTCCATTGACGAACTTGTCTATCCATCGACTGGCGTCCGCCGGACCTATCGCGCTCGAGATTCCCCCGCGAAGTTTGGACTCGAAGCCCCAGGCACGCTTGGATTCCGCGCTGTTGTTTCAGGCTGAAGTTGAATTCCGCGGTTCCACTCTGTTGGAAATGGTCCCGGCTGGAATTGCGTTCCCCGCCGAAGATACGGACGTAACAATAGGAGAGCCGGAAGCAGGAGAGCCGGAAGCGGATTCAATCGCCTTCGAACCGCCCTCTGAAACATCCGATGAGACAGCTCCGGATACTCTCGCCGCTCCGATCGAAGACGAAGCCGTGGCCGGCGGGTCGCCTCGCGAGGCGCTCGAAGCTCTGTCCAGACTGCATGAGAACCTGACCGAGGAAATGGCGGCTGAGACCTCCATCGCTTCCACCGAGGTTGTCACCGGACCAATTGAGGAAGTGGTTCAGGAGCCCGAAGAAGAGGCCGGCGTCGTAGAAGAGGCCAGCGCGGTGGAAGAGGCCCCTGCAGTCGGGGAGCCAAGTCCTCGGGAAGCCGTTGAGTTGCTGGAAATTGCAGTAAAGGGCATCCCGCCCGCCAAGCCCGCCCTTATCGAGAGCGGAGCGTTCCGGGTCCAGAACCCGGCCCTGCTTCCCCGTCTGAGCGGTTTTCCGTTGCGGTCGAAAGTTGCGCTAGCTCCGCGCGATTACGTGCCCACCGCGAAGGCTATAGCGGCTGTGCCCGCCAAGGCCCCGGCTGCGGATTTGAAAAGCAAGGCGCCCGTCAGCATGCCGGCTTCGCGTCCCGAAGTCGTGGTGAAGCCTGCGCCGCCCAAGCCGGTGCTGCCGGCGCCATCCGCGCCAATCCCAGGGCAGGCTCCCAAGCCGGCCACGCCGGTGAAACCGATCAAAGGCGTGGCGCAACCGGCCAAGCCCGCGCCGCCCGTGCAGGCCATCAAAACGGCCCCCAGCGTGAAACCTGCAGCGGCGCCGGCCTCGAAGCCAGCGCCACCAGCGTCTCAGGCAACACCGGCGCCGGCCATGCTGAAGTCAGGACCGCCCGCGCCGCTCAAAGAATCGACGCCGCCAGCAGCCCGGCAGACCAAGCCAGCCACTCCGCCCCCAGCGGAAAAACCAGCCGCCAAGCCCGAGCCGGCCGCTGCGAAGGCCGAGCCGAAAATCGAAGTCAAAGAACAGATCGCGGCGCGATCCTCGCAAGCCGCCTCGACTATGGACGAGCCGCCGAGTTTTGGGGCCGTCGGGACACGTAATCTCTCCTTCCTGGGGTCGCTCAAAGGCAAATTGGCCATCGCGATTGTCCTGGTGATCATCGCAGCCACCGCGTACCTTGGCTGGGGCTCCAAGTCAACCAAGCCGGCGGCCGGCGCGGCATCGAAAGACAGTTCGGGTCCAAGCATTATGGTCGGAGAAGGCGGTTGGGTGGAGGGCTGGGGCGGCGATCCCGCCGGCGTGCGTTACGGCCGCCAGATCACCATTTACCGTCCATCTTTGAAGCTCTCCGACTATCGCGTCGAGTTTCAAGGCCAGGTGGAGAGCAAGAGCATCGGTTGGGTTTTCCGGGCGGCCGATCCGGAAAACTACTACGCCATGAAGCTGTCCATGGTCTCCAGCGGTTTGTCTCCCAAGATCGCCCTGTTCAAGTACATCATCGCGAATGGGCGTCAAACCCAGGTCGGGCGCGTTCCGATCGATACCGACGCCCGCCACGACACCGTCTACAAAGTGCGGGTGGACGTTCGCGGGCCCCGGTTCAGTACCTATGTTCAGGATCAGCAGGTGGACGTCTGGACCGACGACCAGTTGAAATCCGGTGGAGTCGGGTTCCTAAATGAGCGCGACGAGCGAGGCAAGGTGAAATCGGTTTCAATCTCCTACCTTGGCGGAAGCAAATGACGAGCATCTTTCCGAGAGAGAAGAATTCCATGGAACAAACAAACGATCAATGGTTATGGTTCGTTGATAGCGATCTGGTGGACGCGCTGGCGCGCCACGACACTCTGGATCCGAAAAGCGAAAAGCGCCCGGTCCAGTCCGCCGTGCTGGTCAAGGTCCTGGCGCTCAACATGGAAGGCAAGACCGAACAGGCCTTGCGTGAAGTAAAGACCGCCATCGAAGCCGGCGATACGCTGCCGGAATTGGCGTGGACCAAGGCCCATCTCGAGTTCCAGTTGGGAAACCACGAAGAAGCTCTGCGCGATTACGAAAAGGTCTTGGGACGGTTTCCGAACCACAAGGCGGGTCTCTACAACCTGGGTCTGTGTCTCGAAAAGCTGGAGCGCTTCGACCATGCGGCGGACGCTTTCCGCAAAGTGGCCGGCCTGGACCCGAAACTGGTGGAAGCCACTCTCGGACTGGGCGTTTGCCAGTTGCATTTGAATCAGGCCAACGAAGCTCTAACCACTTTCGAAGAATGTCTCAAGGCTAAGCCGGGTCATGAAAAGGCCCTGTACGGCAAGGCGGTGGCGCTGCAATCGGTGGGTCGCGGCGACGAGGCCATGCAGATGTACCTGAAACTGCTGCCCATTACCGGTCCGATCCCCGAGCTGCTCTCCAATCTCATCGGTCTCGAGATTACCCATGGAGAAGAAGGCCGGGCACGCGAGCATTGCGAGAAGCTTTTGCGCGTGCGGCCCGGCGCCACCATAGCGCTCCAGGGCATGGTTGCCGCGGCGATCGCGAAGGACGACTACAAAGCCGCGGCCCAGCAAGGCGCACAACTGGTAAAGGCCGCACCGGCTTCCTACGAGGCTTGGTTCAACTTGGGCGTGGCGTATCAGAAGACCGGCCGGCTGGAGCAAGCTGGGCAAGCATATTCTGAAGCGATCAAGGCTCGCCCGGATAGCGACGTGGCCTATCTGAACCTGGGAACCACGCTGCAGGAACGTGGCGATCTGGCCGCGGCGCGCAAGGCTTACGAGCGGGTGCTGCAAAGCTCCCCCGACAACGCTTTCGCGCACTGGAACCTGAGCGTCGTATTCGAACGCCTGGGTTCAATCGCTGAAGCTGAGAAATGTCTGGAGAAAGTCCTCGAGAACGAACCCGAGATGGAAGACGCCTGGTTCCGCCTGGGCTACTTCCGATTTGTCCGAGGCGATTATGCGGGCAGCATCGAGCCTTTCCGCAATTGCGTCAGCAAGCGGTCCGATTGGCTGGAGGCGCTCATCAATCTCGGCCTGGCGCAATGGCGCACCGGCGATCGTGACGCTGCTAAAGCCACTTTCGTCCAGGCCATCGCCCGCCACGCGGAATCCACCGACGCGCTGCGTGCCTTGGCGATTCTGGCGGTCGAAATGGACGACCATGTACTGGCCCTCGACATCCAATCCAAGTTAGTGGAACTAGGCGAGCGCTTGCCCGAACTCGCGTATAACATCGGGATTCTGCAACAGCGCTCCAACCTGCATGAGGATGCTGTTCGTTCCTATCGGCAGGCCACCGAAGAAAAACCGGACTTTGCCGAAGCGTTACTCAATCTCGGTCACTCGTTGAAAGCGCTGGGGCAAGAGCAGGAAGCGCGCGACTGCTGGCAACAGGCCCTGGAAGCCAAGCCGGAACTGGCCGAGCAATATTTCTAGGCCGGGCGCCGGCTACTTCGTTTCCAGCCACTTGGTGCTGGTGGGAGTCACCCGCTCGCACTGCATCGTCTCGGTGACGCCGGACGCGATCAGAGCGCAAGCGTTGGACTGAGCGCTCCTCAAAGCATGCTCCTGAGTATCGGCTGAAGCCGTGCGGCACTCGCTGCGGTCATGAAACGCCACGCACACCTCAACGCGATACTTCGCGATGTGCATGCTGGAATAAATCAGAAACGCCAGGACACCCAGGACAAAAACGACGCCGATCACCACCGTCTTGCTCATCCCGCTCAGCCCTCCGCGAAGAAGTTGCCCATTTGGCGAAACTTTTTGTAGCGGTCGTCGATCAGGTCCTCCGCGGATCGCGAGCAAAGCTCTTTGAGCCCCTTGCAGATGGCTTCTTTCACAAATTCAGCGGCCTTGTCGACGTCGGTGTGAGCCCCTTCCGGCGGCTCCGGGATGATGCCGTCGATCAGCCCCAGCCCCATCAGATCTCCGGCGGTCAGCCGCAACGCCCGGGCCGCTTCCGCCGCCTTCCCCGAATCGCGGTAGATGATGGCCGCGCAACTCTCCGGCGTGATCACGCTGTAGTAGGCGTTCTCGAGCATGTAGACGCGATTTGCAACACCCAGGCCGAGCGCGCCTCCGCTGCCGCCTTCACCGATGACGATGGCCAGCACCGGAACTCCCAGACGCGACATTTCGCGCAGATTGACGGCGATGGCCTCGGCCTGCCCGCGCTCCTCGGCATCGATGCCGGGATAAGCGCCCGGAGTGTCCAGAAAATTCACGATCGGCCGCCGAAATTTGTGCGCTATGCGCATCAGACGCATGGCCTTGCGATAGCCTTCGGGCTTGGACATGCCGAAATTGCGATACAGCTTCTGCTTTGTATCGCGCCCTTTCTGCTGGCCGATCACCATCACTGGCCGTCCCTCGAAGAACGCCATCCCGCCCACCACGGCCGGGTCGTCGGCGAAGGCGCGATCTCCATGCAGTTCGGCGAAATTCGAGAAAATCCTGGTGATGTAATCGAGCGTGTGCGGCCGCTTGGGATGACGAGCCAACTGCACGCGGTCCCAGGTAGCATTCGAGGCTGCTAAATCGATGCCGGCAGGAGACTGCGGCTCTGACGCGGAGGGATTCGGATTATCTGCCATTCAGTCGTGACCGAAGACGGGCGTCGCCCACCGCCGGCTAACTTGCCAGGATCTCGACCGACTCCGGCCCGCAGATCCGTTCCACTTCCGCCCAGAACTCCTTGTCCGGGCGGACCTTCAGGGTCACATCCAGAATAACGGAAAAGTCGCGGGCTTTCTCAAGCCGCAGCCGGACCTCTGTCTCGCCACGCTTTTTGGCGAAAAGCTCATTCAAGGCCAGCGCCTTGTCGGCTGCTCCATTTACTCCCACGCCCACTCGAATCGAGATCAGCGTCGGAAGATTGATCCTGGCAACCTGCAGAGGGATGATGTCCTGCACCGAAAGCTTGGGGGGGCCGTTGTCCTCGGGCAGCACCAGCGCGCGCACCAGGACGGCTTGATCTTCCACCAACTGGCTGAGCAAGCGGTCGTACTGCGTGGTGAAAACCATGGCCTCCACGCTGCCCGTGCGATCTTCGATACGCATCGCCGCCCACAGCTTGCCTTCCCGATTCCGTTTCCGCTGAATGCCGGTCAGGATTCCGCAGATCGCGACTTCGACGCCCTTCTCGAGCCCATCCAGCGTCTCGGTGTAATGCGTGGACAACTCAGCGATCTTATCTTCGAAGGCATCCAGCGGATGGCCGGTTACATAAATGCCGATCACTTCTTTTTCGTTGGACAGCTTCTGCTGCTGCGTCCAATCGGGAAGCGTGGGCAGGGGATGCTCGGCATGCTCCGGCTCGTCCACCGCCACTCCGAACAGTCCCGCCTGTCCACTCTGCCGGTCCTTGAACGCTCGCTGACCCGACTCCATGGAGTTCTCCACCAGCGCCGTCAACTGCGCCCGGTTTCCGGCCAGACTGCTCATGGCGCCCGACTTGATGAGATTCTCGATGATGCGGCGGTTCACGCACGTCAGATCAATGTGCTCGCAAAAATCGTACAGCGATTTGAACGGCTCTCCACTTTTCCGCGCTGCGATGATCGACTCCGCCGCGGCCGCGCCCACGTTGCGGATCGCGCACAGACCCATGCGAATACCCTGACCATCCGGCGTGAAATCCTTGCCGCTCGAATTCACGTCCGGCGGTAAAACGGGGATTCCCATTTCCCGGCACTCATTGATGTACTTCACCACCTTGTCGGTGTTGCCCATCTCCGACGTCAACAGCGCCGACAGAAACTCGAGCGGATAGTTGGCCTTCAGATAGGCGGTGACATAGGCCAGATACGCATACGCGGCCGAATGCGATTTGTTGAATCCGTACCCGGCGAATTGCTCCATCAGGTCGAAGATCTTTTCGATCTTCTTCTGGTTGTAACCCTTGGCTTTGGCGCCTTCGAGGAAACGCTGCCGCTGAGAGGCCATCTCTTCGGCTTTTTTCTTGCCCATGGCGCGCCGCAGGATGTCGGCTTCCCCAAGCGAGTAGCCCGCCAGGCGGTTCGAAATCTGCATCACCTGTTCCTGATAAACAATGACGCCGTAGGTTTCTTCCAGAATCTCTTTCAGCTCGGGAAAATCGTAGGCAATCTGCTTGCGCCCATGCTTGCGATCGATGAAGTCGTCGATCATTCCGCCCTGAATGGGGCCGGGACGGTACAGTGCGTTTAGAGCGCAGAGGTCTTCGATGCGCGTGGGTTGATACTTGCGCAGGATGTCGCGCATGCCGCGCGATTCAAACTGGAATACGCCGCTGGTGAAGCCTTTGGAAAAGATCTGATACGTGGTTGGATCACCTAGCGGCAGATCCTCCACGGTGAGCTTCACGCCGTGATACTGCTCAATCAGCGCCAGGGCGTCCTGAATAATGTCGAGCGTGGTCAGCCCCAGAAAGTCCATCTTGAGAAGCGACAGCTTCTCGAGACCGATCATGTCGTACTGGGTGACAATTTCGTCTTTGCTGGTCTTATACAGCGGAACCAGTTCATTGAGCGGCACAGGCGAGATGACAACTCCAGCCGCATGCATGCCCGCATTGCGCGCCATGCCTTCCACCTTGAGCGCAACTTCCAGAACTTCCGTGAGCCGCGGATCCTTGCGCGCGGCTTCCGCAATGGCCGGCTCCTGCTCCATCGCCTCCTTGAGTTTGATGTTGAGCTGCAGAGGAATCAGCTTGGTGATCCGGTCAACATCGGCAAAGCTGATATCCAACACGCGGCCGACATCTTTGATCGCCGTACGCGCTCCCAAGGTGCCGAACGTGATGATCTGCGCCACGCGCTCGCGCCCGTATTTTTCCGTGACGTATTTGATCACTTCGCCGCGACGCCGGGTGTGGAAGTCGATATCGATATCCGGCATGCTGATGCGCTCCGGATTTAGAAAGCGCTCGAACAGCAGGCCGTACGCGAGCGGATCGATATCGGTGATCTCCATCGCATAACTGACTAAGCTGCCCGCCGCAGAACCGCGGCCCGGCCCCACTGGGATACCTTGCGATTTCGCAAATCGAATGAAGTCCCAGACAATCAGGAAGTAGCCCGAGAACTGCATCTGCTGGATCATGCGGATCTCTCGATCCAACCGTTCGCCGTATTCCGCGAGATCGTGCTTCAGGGCGCCGGCTTTGCGCAGCGCTTCAAGACGCGGCCGCCGTTTCTCGAAGCCTTGCCGAGCGGCGTACTCAAAATACGTGTCGGTGGTGTGTTCCTTGGGAACATCGAATTTCGGAAAGGGCTCTTGGACCTTCTCGAGACTCACCTGGCAGCGTTGCGCGATCTCCCAGGTACGATCCAGCGCTTCCTCCAGCTCGCCGAACATCGCCAGCATCTCGTCCCGCGTCTTGACATAAAACTCGGGCTGAGTGAAACGCATGCGCTGCGGATCGCTCATGGTCTTGCCGGTCTGGATGCACAGCAGGATTTCGTGGGCGCGCGCGTCGTCTTTGCGCATGTAATGCGAGTCGTTGGTCGCCACCAGCGGAATGCGCATTTCCTGCGACAGACGGTGGACTTGCGGAACCACCAGCTTGTCCTGCTCCAGGCCGTGGTCCTGAATCTCGAGAAAGAAATTGTCCTTCCCGAACATGTCCACGTAGCTATAGGCCAGCCGCTTGGCTTCTTCGTAGCGATTCGCGAGCAATGTCTCATTGATGTCGCCTCTGAGGCACGCCGACATCGCGATCAAGCCCTTGGAGTGCCGCGCCAGCAGATCTTTGTCGATCCGCGGCTTGTAATAGAAGCCTTCCAAAAACGCGGTGGAAACCAGCTTCAGAAGATTGCGGTAACCCTCCTGGTTTTCACACAGCAGCACCAGGTGGTTGTAGCGATCGGTGTCGCTTCTGCTCGTGAGGCCTTGCTGGGAGACGTAAACTTCGCATCCGATCACCGGATGCACGCCCTTTTCCTTGGCGCTGTTGTAGAACTCCACCGCGCCGAAAAGATTGCCGTGATCCGTCATCGCGATGGAGGGCATCTTCTGCTGGACCACCAGGTCCATCAATTGCGTGATCTCGCAGGCTCCATCGAGCAGCGAGTAATCGGTATGGCAATGCAGATGGACGAAGGGCGGTGCGGAGCTCATACGCTTAACTCAAAACGGGGGGAGGGCTACAACCATTCTACTGCACTCGTCTAATGCACTCAGCGAGCGGATCCGGTGAGAATTTCAATCTCACGGGAATGTTCATCGACGACTCTCAACCGCACTTCCACCCGCTCTTCCGGCATCTGCTCCAGAAACTTCTCTCCCCATTCCACCAACACCACCGCCTTGCGATCGAAGATTTCTTCCAAGCCCAGCGTCGCAACCTGTGCGGCATTGTCCAGGCGATAGAGATCGACGTGATACACGCTCGGACTGTATTCGTGGATGAGCGTGAAGGTGGGACTCGAGACTTCGTCCGGACTTGCGGCGCCGAGTCCCTTGACGATGCCTTTCGCGATGGTTGTCTTTCCGGCGCCCAGATTACCGACTAACAGCACGACAGCCTTCGGCGGAAGCTCAGATGCCAGCCGTTCGCCCAACGCTATCGTCTCGTCCTCAGATTGCGTGTGAAAAATCCGCGACTTCACGCATGGCCTCAGGCAGAAATTCGAACAGGTCGGTAGCGATGAACGCTTTCTCGCCCAGCTTGGCGGCGCCAAGTTCGCCCGCGCGCCCGTGCAGATACACTGCGGCCAGCAACGCGGCTTCGAGTTGCTCGGGAAACTGCGCCACCAATCCCGCGATCATCCCCGTTAATACGTCGCCCGTTCCACCCGTGGCCATCGCGGGCGATCCCGTGGGATTGATCCACACCCGTCCATCCGGCGCCGCGACCACGCTGCGGTTGCCCTTCAAAACCAGGTAGACGCCACGCTCTAGAGCAAAAGCGCGTGCTACACCCACACGGTCGGCTTGTATTTCAGCCACCGGCCGGTTGATCAAGCGCGCCATTTCGCCGGGATGCGGTGTAAGGATACGTGGCCCATGTTCACGCAGATCCTGGTCGCCCAGCGCATTCAGGGCATCGGCATCCAGCACCATCGGCGCTCGCATCTCGTTCTCAATGCGGCGAATCGCATCGACTGTATCGGGATCACGGCCCATGCCGGGTCCGAGCGCGATCGCATCCTTGTTCTCCGCAATTCCTGATAGCAACGCGTCATCGAAAGATCGCTCCGATATGGAACCGGCATCTGTCTCGGGCAACGGCTCCGTCATGATTTCCGCTGCATGCGATGCGATGGCTGCGATCGCGGACTCAGCCGACGCCACAGTGACAAGTCCAGCGCCGGCTCGAAGCCCTCCCAAACCAGCCATGGCCGCGGCTCCGGTCTTGCCGCGCGACCCCGCAATCACCAGAACGTGTCCGTAAAGGCCCTTGTTCGATTCCTGGGAGCGCGGCAAAAACAGTTGCGAGAACAGGGCCGGCTCAGAAAGCGCGAGCCAGATCGAATTGTCGTTTTCGTAAGAATCGGCCGGGGTCCCGATTTGCGTAACGTGCAGCTTGCCGGCCAGTTCGCAGGCTGGCGACAGCACCTGGCACGGCTTGGGCGCGGTGAATGTCACGGTGTGGCCGGCATGCACGGCCTCGCCTGGAATGGCGCCGCAATCGCTGTCGAGACCGGAGGGGACATCCACGGCGACTACGTCCGCCAGAGGAAATCCGTCGTTGATGGCACGGATCAACTCAGCCGATCGGCCCCTGGCGGCTCCTTGCAAGCCCGTCCCAAGCAGCGCGTCCACGATGAGCGTGGCGGCTTCCATTTCGCCCGTAATTTCGAAAACCACCGGGCAGCCCACGGCCTGGAGCATCCGATAATTCTCCGCGGCGTCGCCGCGCATCTCGGAGGGATCTCCCGCCAGCAACACGTGCAGCGAGCGCGGGCGAATGCGGGTATGCAGTTGCCGCGCCACCACCAGGCCGTCGCCGCCGTTGTTGCCCTTGCCGCACATCACCACGATGCGTTGTTCCGCGAGCGGCGCATATTGCTCCGCGAGAAACTCCACCACCCGATGCCCGGCGTTCTCCATCAGCACGATGCTTGGGATGCCGAGCTCGCTGGTCCGCCGATCCACTTCGCGCATCTGCGCCGCTGTCAGAACCTTCATGCGCTTACCTGGCTCAGCACCTCTTCGAGTCTGCGCAAACTTGTACTCTCGCCCATAACGATCAAATAGTCGCCGCTATCGATTGGCGAGCCGGAGGGCGGATTGAAAAGCATGCTCCCGTCGGCCTTGCGAATTGCCAGAATGATGACTCGAAGCTCCTTGCGGATCAGGCGCTCCAGCGGCGATTTCGAGGTGAACTCGGCATGCGCCGGCACCTTAACCTGCTCGATACCGACGTCCAGCCCCATGCCTTTGGTCGTGAAATCGATGAACTGATAAACATGCGGCTTCAACATTACTTGAGCCATCCGATTTCCGGTCATATCGTAGGGAGCGAACACGTAGTCGGCGCCGGCCAGCCGCATTTTCCTCTCACTCTGATCGGAGGCAATGCGGGCCGAAATCTGGAGCGTCGGTTTGAGCGCTTTGGCCGAGAGAATGACGAACAGATTGTCGGCGTCGGTCTGTAACGTGGCGATCAGCCCGCGGGCCTTCATTATCCCGGCCTCTTTCAGCGTCATGTCGTCGGTGGCGTCCGCGCACACCGCGAGCATCCCGGCCCGCATGGCTCCCTCCACGCGCTCTTCGTTGTTGTCGACGATCAGAAACGGAGCGCCGGCGCGTAACAGCTCCCCGGCCGCCCCCTGTCCCACCCGGCCGTAACCGCACACGATGAAGTGGTCCTGCAGAGTATCGATCATTTTCTTATTCCGCCGCTTTCCAAAATACTGATTCAACTCCAGCTCGATGACGGCCTGCGTCATGCCGCCGATCAGCAGCAACAGGATGGTTACGCCAAAGAATATCAGAAACGAATTAAAAACCCGGCCAGCGAAACTCAGTGGATGAATCTCGCCGTAGCCGATCGTCGCCACGGTGATCAACGTCATGTAAAAGGCGTCGAACACCGGATAGTGATCGATAAGTACAAATCCAGCCGTCCCCATGACAAACGTCAGAACGAGGATGCCGAGCAGGATAATTAACCGGCCACGATAACGGCTCATGCTGTGGCTATTTTACTCGCAACGGGCCGCTCTGACGCTTCAGGATGCCTGGGCGTCCCACACCATCGAGCCAACTGCGCGATCCACGCTGAGAACGTGCCGCACGCTCCGCAAAAGTTCGCCCTTGGAGAAAGGCTTCGGAAGAAAATGAGGATCGGCCTGGATCGGCCTTCGAAATTCCGCAGTAAGGGAGTAAGTTTGAGCCCGCAACGCCATCGGTAATCATGAGCCCGATCGGTTCGGACTGTAACTCGGAAATGCGCAGCGCTTCCACGAAGCTGGCCGCTACCAGCACCGCATGGCCCACCGCCTGGAGCGGACCCGCCATCCGCTCGCGTTCGCTGAATTCGTCATCGACGATCAGAATCTTCTCTGGTTTCCGTTCATGCGGCCGGCCTGCGACAAGAATCTTTACTCTGCGGCGCCCTCTGGCGCAGTGAGGTGACGAGTTGGTGGACCGGGCACGATGCGAACTTCGTTTTGTAACGGAAAGGGCTGGTAGGAATTCCCTTCCTTGCAATACCAGATTCCGTTTACCAGTTTCGCCCCATGGAAGCGGACTTTCAGATACTCCACTACATGATCGGGATGAAGGTCGAACGGAATGTCATGATCGTTCGTCACGGCCAAGCTAACTGCAATCAGTGGGCCAAGGCGCTATCTCTTGCAATTACAGTTGGTTTGAGAACCCTCAGCGTCTTACCGGGAGTTACTTCTTTACAGGCTGGAGGGAAAAAGTCCGCGTTACTGTTTGCGAGCCAACACCACCGTCATATCGTCCGATAACTCGGGCACGCCGGTCCACTGTCGCACCGCTTCCATCACTCTTTCAATGATGTCGCTCTCGTCGCGGTCGGTATTCTTTGAGACCAGCTCAATGAGCCGCTCTTCACCAAACATCTCGCCGTATTCGTTCTCCGGTTCGGTGATCCCATCGGTGTAGCAGACCAGTAAGTCGCCCGCGCGCAATTGCACTTTGCTTTCGTCGTACAAGGACATGGGAAATGCACCCACCACCATGCCGTTGACGTCCAGCCGGGTTGCATCGCCATCGCGAATCAATATCGGCGGAAGATGACCGGCGTTGGTGTAAGTCATGACGCCGCTGTCTTCGTCGTAGACGGCGAACCAAAATGTCGCGAATTTTTCCGGCGCCGTGGTGGCGTGGAGTTGCTGGTTTAGTTCGGAAACCATGCGAGCGGTCGATAAACGGAAGCCATTTAGCGCTACGTGTGGTGGAGCCCCGTGTTCAATCGAAGCCCTCAGTTCCATTCGCATAGCCGACTGAATGGTCGCCATCAACAGAGCCGCCGAGATTCCCTTGCCGGCCACATCGCCGATCGCGATGGCGGCTTTGTTTCCGGCGATGGCCTGATAGTCGTAGTAATCGCCTGAAACCATGCGCGCCGGCTGGCAGAGTCCCGTCAAGCGCAAAGTTTTCAAAACGGGCGGCGCCTTTGGATAAAGCTGCTCCTGGACTTCGCGCGCGATCTCTAGCTCGGCCTGCATGCGCTCTTTCTCTTTGGCGACAACCAGTAGCCGCTCCAGGTTCTCGGTCATGGTGTTGAACGACTTACTCAGCTCCGCGAGTTGGTCGCCGCCGGATACCGAAATGCGATGCGTGAAATCGCTCTTCATCACGCGCTGCGTGCCTTCGTACAGCGAGTGCACGGCGCCCGTGATGGTGCGGGTCAGGACCACGCCGATGATCAACGATACAATCTCGACGATCAGAAACGCGATCGAAATGATGATCAAAAGAATCGACAGGATCGGCTGGAGTTCGCCCAGGTTCTGGCTCAAGATAATCTGCAGGATGGCAGACAGGCGCGTGTGCACCATCAGAATCGCGGATTGGCTCTTTTCCGGACTGGACCAATCGGACGTCCGCACCAGCGAGAACCCCCGCACCTCGAAATCGAAACGATTGGCTGCTGGCGGCAATACCGCGCCCGGAGCGTCGTGCCCGGTGGGTTGGACATTGAACCTCTGGTCGCCCACGCTGATGGCGTTCGGTCTCCGAGTCGTGCCGATCTGGATGGACCGCCGATCACCTTTGGCGCCCTTTGAGTCCGAAACTTCAGACGCCTGGGTTTCCGACACCTGGAGAAAGTAAACGTCTCCCAGCTCGGGGATCATGGTGCTCAGATACCGGCGCGTCAAAGGCGTCATGGCCAGGAACTGAACGTCATCTCTGGTCGCGCGCGACAACGCATAGTAGCGGCCCTCGCGCCAGACGATTCCGGTCATATCCGGAGACTTGCCCGCAGGTGGACTGATCGCCGCATCCTCCGGCCAGCGTTGCAGCGTCCCATGGTCGGCTATCAATAGCACAACTTCCGGATAACGCTCGCGATAGACCTCACCGGTGCGGCGCAGCGTTTCGGCGCGCAGCTTCGGTTCGGCGCGCAGCATGATTTCGGTCACAGCCCGCATCGCGGCCGCTCGCCGATCCAGTTCGGAGCGGACCAGATACACGGCCACCTGGCTGGCCAGCATGTATCCCACCAAGCCAACCAGCGTGAGGATGAGCAGTATCGGTACCACCGCAATGAGAACGTAGGCCACGATCAAGCGGTTGCGCAGCCGCCAGATGGCCTTTCGCAATCCGATCCGCACCAGCCGTACCAACAGCCAGCACCCGATCACGATCACGGCCAACTGTGCAAACGTCGTGAATCCGCTCCCGGGAATCACCAAAAGCAGCAGCAGATAAAGCGCGACCACGATCGCGAAAAACTTGTCGAGCTTGCTGAGCTGTTTCCAGCGGGATTTGAGGTTGAGGGTCACACTCGCGATTTTGCGATCTGCGGGGTTTCTGGAACAGGCTCCGGCAGCGGCTTCTCCGGTTCGAGAAAGTGCTTGGTCAATTGCTCTTGCAGAATATGCAGCGCTGTTTCCGGATCATCCGCCATCTGGAACAGATTCACATCCTCAGGAGAGATCATGCCGTACTTGATGAGCGCGTCGAAGTTCAAGACTTCCTTCCAATACTTCGACCCATACAAAACGATGACAATCTTGCTCTCAAGCTTGCGCGTTTGCGCCAGTGTCAGGACCTCGAATAACTCATCCAGCGTGCCGTAACCCCCCGGAAAAATCACCAGCGCCTTCGCCAGATAAGCGAACCAGAACTTACGCATGAAAAAGTAGTGGAACTCGAACGACAGTTCTGGCGTGATGTACGGATTGGGTCGCTGCTCAAAGGGCAGCCCGATATTGAGACCGATCGTTTTTCCGCCGGCGTCCGCGGCCCCGCGATTGGCGGCTTCCATGATGCCTGGGCCGCCGCCCGAGCAGATCACGAATCGGTGGGACGGCGCTTCGATTTTGCTGGACCACTCCGTGACCAGCCGCGCCAAGGTGCGTGCGTCGTGATAATACTCGCACAGAGGTCCTTCTTGCTCGACGCGCGCGGAGCCGAAGAACACGATCGTATCTTGAATATTCTCGTCCCGGAAATGCGACAGCGGCTCCAAATATTCCGAGACTATTCGCAGCGGACGCGCGTCCGCGCTCTCGAGAAAGGTCTCGTTCAGATAGGCGACCGGCCTGCGCCCGCCATTGTTGCTTTCATCGATCATTGCGAGGTTGCGGGAGCAGCTTCCAGCCGCTCGAGACGCTTCTCCAATTGTCTCACTGTCTTTAATAAGTCAGCCAATTTCGGAAAAGCTGTAATCGCGCGCAACCATTCCCGGCTGTCGAATGCCGGCGACCCCGATACCACCGCGCCCTCCCCGACGTCGCCGCCGATGCCGCTCTGGCCATACACAATCGCGTTGTCGTGAATCGTAAGATGTCCCGACACGCCCACTTGGCCGGCCAGCAAAACATTCTTGCCGAGAATTGTTCCGCCCGCCAGTCCGGTTTGCGCGCAGACAATGTTGTCTTCTCCCACCACACATCCGTGGCCCACTTGTACCAGGCTGTCGATCCTGGCGCCCCGCTTCACCCGCGTCTCTCCCACCGTGGCGCGATCGATGGACGACAAAGTCTGGATTTCGACATCGTCTTCTATCACCGTCACACCCGACTGCACGATCTTG
>JBGPSX010000017.1:0-18587 GCA_041490325.1 Bryobacteraceae bacterium
CCGCGCGGCGTGCACATCAACGTTCAGGAAGGCGAGCGCGTGAAGGCCGGCGATCCGCTGATGGATGGCCCGCGCAATCCGCACGACATCCTGGCCGTGCTGGGCGAAAAGGAACTGCAGAAATACCTGGTCAACGAAATCCAGGAAGTGTATCGTCTGCAGGGCGTCAATATCAACGACAAGCACCTGGAAGTCATCTCCAGACAGATGATGCGCTGGGTGAAGGTGGACGATATCGGCGACACCGAATTCCTGCCCGAAGAAGTGGTCGACAAGTTCAAGTTCCGCGAAGAGAACAATCGTGTGCTGGAAGCGGGCGGACGCCCGGCCACCGGTAAGCCGGTGCTGTTAGGTATCACCAAGGCGTCGCTCTCGACCGATTCGTTCATCTCGGCGGCGTCCTTCCAGGAGACCACGCGAGTGTTGACCGAAGCCGCCATCAACGGCAAGGTCGACTATCTGCGCGGCCTGAAGGAGAACGTGATCATGGGCCGCCTGATCCCGGCCGGAACCGGCATGGAATACTACCGCCACGTGAAGATCGCAGGCGAGGACGTGGTGGAAGAAGAGCCCATCGCGGAAGAAGTCTCGCTCACAGGCGACCTGGGCGGATACGAAGACGAAGCCCGGAGCATCTACGCGGGCGGTTTGACGGAAGAGACCGGGCCGCCAGCGGAAGAGACCGTCGCAGAGTAAAGTTCGTAACTGACTGAAACGGCAGGTCAAGTGGCCTGCCGTTTTTCTTGACCTGAACAATCACACAGGATTCGTGTTACACTGACCCTGTGTTAAAGAACGTCACCATCACCCTCGACCTCGAGGTCGCTCGTTGGGCCCGCAAAAAGGCTGCTGACGAAGATACGTCAGTGTCCAAGTTAATCGGCCGGTTGCTTGAGCGCGAGATGCGCGCATCGGACAGCTACTGGCGGGCGTTTGAGGAATGGAAGAAGCTGCCTCGAGATCTAGGCGTCCCGATCGACGCGTCGAAGCGCTTCACGCGCGATGAGGCCCATGAGCGGCGATAAGTACTTCGTCGATACGAACGTATTTCTGTACCTATACGACGCCCGCCATCCTGTGAAACAAAAGCGCGCCGAAGCGTGGCTCTCGTTTCTCTGGAATAACGCTGCCGGCGTCGTGAGTTGGCAGGTTCTTCAAGAGTTCTACTCCAATGCCATTCGAAAGTTTGCGGCTCCGCCGGACGTGGTGCGCCGATATGTGAGAGTGCTCTCTGAATGGAATTCGCCCGACATGACGATCGGGTTGATCGAGCGAGCCTGGTTGTGGAATGATGAAGCCAGGATATCGTTCTGGGATGCTCTGATCGTGGCAGCGGCTGAGCGGACGCGATGCCAATGGCTGCTGAGTGAGGACTTTCAGACCGGGCGCGAGTTCGGAGACACTACGGTTCTGAATCCTTTCTACGAAACCCCTCCCGGGCCTTAACAGATGTGTGACTGAAAGTGTTACTATGAGTGTGTATGAAGACCGCGAGAAAGTCTGCTACCGTTCGCCGTAGCATTGCGTTACCACGGCTCCTGATCGAACAGGTCACGGCCGTTGCACCGGCGCCGCTCCGCCAAAACTTCAATCGATTGGTGAGCACCGCCCTACTTGAGTTCGCTGAAGCTCGCCGCGCCGAAACATTCGCTCGCTCGATGCGGACGATGGCTGCCGACCCGAAAATACGGGCGGAGTGCGCCTCGATCGAACGGGAGTTTGCGCGGTTCGAAAGCGACGGATTGCCCAGTGATTAGACGCGGCGATATTTACTTTCTCTCGCTGGATCCGGTCCGAGGCCGGGAGCAGGCTGGCTACCGGCCTGTTCTCGTGGTTTCATCCAACTTTATTAATTCGTTGCCGCTTGTAGTCACCATCGTCGTTGGTACAGATGGGAAGAATGTCCCAGACGACTACCCTACGAATGTTCGAGTCGGGTCCAAAGAAAGCGGCCTTCCCAAGGATACCGTGTTTCTCTGCTTTCAGGTTCGATCCCTGGACCCAGTGCGTTTTAGAGAACCGCGGGCGAAACGCGTTGGTTCCTTGTCGCAACAAGGGATGAAGCAAATCGAGGACGCAATACGACTGGTCTTGGTTCTCTAAGCGCAGCTCGAGTTTATCCGTGAGGCTTTAGGTTTTTCTCGAACAAATCCAGTATCCGCTTGTATTCATCCGCCCAACTGGTCGGCTCGACGAATCCGTGATTCTCCACCGGATACACTGCCAGCTCCCAGTTCTCTTTGCGCAGCTCGATCAGGCGCTGCACTAATCTCACCGTGTCCTGGAAATGCACATTTGTGTCGACCATTCCATGACAGATCAGTAGCGCACCCTTCAATCCTTGGGCGAAATAAATCGGCGACGAGAGCCGGTATGCTTCCGTGTCCTTCTGCGGAACATTCAGAATGTTCGACGTGTAGGGATGGTTGTAACTCGCCCAGTCCGTCACAGGGCGCAGGGCTGCACCGGCGGCGAACACATCCGGCTGCGTGAACATCGCCATCAGAGTGATAAATCCACCGTAACTGCCGCCATAAATGCCGATGCGTTTCGGATCCACGCCCTGCTGCGCTACCAACCATTTCGCGGCGTCAACGTGATCATCCAGATCCTTGCCTCCCATGTGCCGGTAAATCGCAGTGCGCCAATCGCGCCCGTACCCGGCCGATCCGCGATAGTCGATGTCGATCGCGAGGAACCCGCGCTCCATCAATAAATGATGGAACATGTACTCGCGCGCATAACCTCCCGCCCATTGATGATGCACGTTCTGCAGGTATCCGGCGCCATGCACGAAAATCACCGCCGGGCCGCCTTTGTGGAAATTCGCGGGCTTGTACAGGCGGGTGCGGATAGCAGCGCCGTCACGCGCCGGGAAGGTGACGATGGGAGCGTCGATCCACGGATATTCCCAGAAGTCGGGCGCGGGCGACGACGTCAGCTTCTTGCTAGTTACTCCCGCGCGCGACTCCTGCACATACAGTTCGGGCGGTTTGTTCGTGTAAGAGTAAACGTCAGCGAACCATCGATCGTCGGGAGACAGCACGCAGGAGTGCCCGCCGGACGAAGATGTCAGCCGCGTTCGCGTGCCGCCTTCCGCGCTCATCTCGTAAACGTTGTGTTCGCCGGGATCAGCTTCGCTGGTGGTCAGAAAGAACTTGCTCTTGTCACGCGACAACGCGACGCCGGTCACCTCCCAGTTTCCAGACGTAAGCGCGCGCGGCTCGCCGCCGCCGAACGAAACCACGTAAAGATGCGAATAGCCGGTGCGTTCCGACTGGAAATAGATGTCTCGATCGCCCTTCATCCAGCCGGCCGTGAAGGCCCCGGGGCCGTCCACCCAGTTATCGTCGTGATCGTGCGTCAGGACCGTTGTCTTGCCGGTGGCTTCATCCAATGCCAAAATCCAGCGATCTTTGTTGTCGGCCGCACGAGCCTGCAACACCGCCTTGGTTCCGTCTTCCGACCAGATGGGCTGAGACAACTGAATATCGCGATCCAGCGGGGCGGGAGTGGGATGCGCTGCGCCGTCGGTCGCGCCGCTGCCGTTTGTAGAGCCTGCCGCCGTCTTGGCATCGGCCGCGGGAGCCGGCGCCTTCTGTCCATGATCGATCCATTTCACTTCGCCGGTTTCGACGCTCAGCAGCGCCAGACGCATGCGCCCTTGATTGTCGCCGACCTTGTTTCTGGAGGAGATGTCCTCGGTGTAAGCCGACTCAGTGACGTAATTCGGCACGATCGTATTCTTGACACCAGTGCCGGGTTCCGTAACACCGGCTACGACGTACTTCTCGTCGGGCGTCAATTCCAGCGTGGCGATAGTCTGCCCGGTTTGCAAGTTGAAGGGCTTTCTCGGATTCTCACGCTTCCGCCGCGCCTCTTCTTCCTCCCGCTTGGCTGCGCGCTCGCGGATCACCTGCAACAGATCCCGCTCTTCCTTTTTCAGATACTCCTGGCTATCGGTGCCCTTCTGCTCTTCGGTGCTGACTGCGGCGCCGCGCCCGCCACCACCTCCACGGCCGCCTCGACCACCGCCAACTGCCGGTGCGTTCGCGGCAGGAGGCGTGCCAGATCGAATGTCAGTGAGTTCCTCCAGCAATCCGGTGTCGAGCGACATTACATAAAGGTTATTCGCGCGCGTGAATGTCACACGCTTGCCGTCGTGAGTGAAACTGGGATTGGTTTCCGCGTCCGCGGTCTTGGTGAGCCGCTGAGTTTGACCAGACGTGGAGTCATAGACGAAGATGTCGCCATCGCGTGCATAGACGGTGCGCTTCTTGTCGTCAGTGGTGTCGCCGAACGCCGGCGGCGCGGCCTTGGTTTCGGAATCGGACAACTTGCGTAATCCCGACCCGCTGCGGTTCACCACGTACGTGTCAGGATCCTTGTCGCGCGGATCGCTAGCCTGCTTCCACTGGAAGTAGATGCGTTCGCCGTCGCCGGACCATCGCACCTGCGCCGGTTCGTAGCCAAAAAGGCCCGGGCCCCGCGTGATGTTGTCGACCGTGAGCGCAAACTTGCCGGCCGGCGCCGCAGTTAAAACAAACAGGAATAGCAGTAGGGGCAGGATCGATTTTTTCATCGAATTACCATGCTAGCATTCGCTTTTAGACGCGTTCAGTCAACACGCGAGCGTGCAACTGCACGGTTCCAAGCTCGGTCAACCCGCCATCCACCACGATGCTTTCGCCGGTTGTCGACGTCGCGTCCGCCACCAGATACAGAGCCAATGCCGCGATCTCTTCCACGGTAGCCAGTTGCTTCAGTGGAGTAACCGCCTCGCCCTGTTCAAAGGCCGAGGCAGGCCAATTCGCAAAACGCGTGCGGACGAATCCGGGAGCAATGGCGTTCACGCGGATGCCAGGGGCCAGCGCCCGAGCCAGCGACTTGGTCATGGTCAACATGCCGCCCTTGGACGCCGCGTACGCGATCGAGCTGCCCATTCCGGTCATCCCGGCGACCGACGCGATGTTCACAATGGATGCCCCGGGTCGCTTATTCAGCACTGGGACCGCTGCTCGTACACAGTAAAACGCTCCACGCAGGTTGGTGTCGAAGGTCCGGTCCCAGATCTCGTCGGTGAGATCTTCGAGCTTGTCGTGGGGGATGCGCGTGCTCCAACCGGCGTTGTTTATGAGAATATCGATGCGGCCGAATTCCTGTGCGACACGATCCACGAGGGCAATCGCCTCGGCGGATTGCGATACGTCGGCGCGGATCGCCATTGCAGTGCCGCCCGCTGATTGGATACCTGCTACGACCTGCTCAGCCGCCTCGCGCGAATGGGCGTAATTCACCGCGACTTTGGCGCCTTCGCGAGCGAAACTCTCGGCGATCGCCCGGCCGATTCCGGTGCCCGCTCCTGTCACCAACGCGACTCGATCCTGTAGTTTCATCTACAAGATAGTATCGCAGTGGATCGTCTACTTTCGGACGAAGTTCAGCGTGGCCTTGCCGTGTTGGCCTTGGGTGGAGCTCTCCTTGATTTCCAGCGTCAGGCGTTTGCCGTCGTCGGACAGTGTGTGCGTCCAGTGACCTAGCACCTGATCGTCCTTAACGGCGGCAGTCCACTCGGTCTGCATACGATTGCCTTCAATCGTAGTCTTGGAACCAATCTGGAACGGCCCGATCTGGTTCTGTTGCAGTTGGCCGTCGGTACTCAGCCGGACCTTGGTCGCCATCACACCGAGATAGAGGAGTGGGACCACGCCGTTCTCGGGTTCTTTGAAGGTCGATTCAAGAGTGATCCCCGACCTGTCCTGTTTGATTCTGGTTTCCAGGTTTGCGGGGGTTTCCGCGGGTGTCTGAGCTGTTTTCTCCAAAACCCACCGGCCTGCAAAACCTTCGTCCTTTGCGCTAGTTCCTGACACGAAAGCGATTGTTAAACAAAGAGATATGGCTATCCTATGGCTCAAAACAAAGTCTCCCTCTCAGGTTTGACTAACTTCGGGCCCTGGTCATTTCACCCGGATTTTCCGTGGCGGCCGGCGCCGCCGGCAAACCGCTGGGCGCCTGCCTGGGTTTCACCGCTTTCGATCACCTGCATGCCGCGCCGGAACTCATTGCGAATTGCGTCTGGTGTAGGCAGCGACCACTGCTCGTACACGGACATCCGGTCCGAGCGCATGCAGGTTTGCGGGAGTCTCGCCAGCTCTCGAGCCAACTCGATGGCACGCTCCAACGCCTGGCCTTTGTCGACCAGGCGATTGGCCAACCCCATTCGCAGAGCTTCGTCGCCCGAGACGCCGCGTCCCGTCAGGATCAGGTCGAGCGCGTGACTTTGTCCGATCAACCTGGGAAGGCGAATGGTACCGAGATCGATGAGCGGCACGCCGAACCTGCGGCAATAGACGCCGAAGACGGCATCTCGCGCCGCCACGCGAAGGTCGCACCACAGCGCCAGTTCGAGGCCGCCCGCCACCGCGTGCCCTTCTACAGCAGCGATCACCGGCTTTGAAAGCAACATGCGCGAGGGACCCATCGGGCCGTCACCCACCTCGGACAACTGATTTCCTTTTCCCGCAGCGACCGCCTTCAGGTCGGCGCCGGCACAGAATGTTCCACCCGCGCCGGTAAAGACCGCGACTCGGAAGCGCTCGTCCGTGTCGAACCCGCGAAACGCCTCCACCAGAGCCTGGGCGGTTGGACCATCCACCGCGTTGCGCACCTCCGGCCGGTTGATGGTCACAACCAGCACGTCGTCCTGGGCCTCAGTCAAAACGGTATTCGACATTATTTTCCTTTCAGGCGGGTGCGAAATTACGGGACTACAGTATACTAAGATCACTCCGCGACTAGCGTTCATGCTGTTGACAGCGCCGGCGTATTTCACCTTCCTGGCAGGTATTTTCTTTGCATACTGGCTGGCTTCGCGTTACCGTCTGGGTGCGCTGGCAGTTATCGTTTTCGCGAACTGCTTCTTCTACGCGCGCTGGGACCTGATTTACCTTGCGTTGATCCCGGTGGCATCGTCCTGCGACTTCTTCATTGGCCGCGCCATCCATGACAGCAGCCGGCCGATCGTCAGGCGGGCGTTTCTCGCACTGAGCGTTCTGCTCAACGCCGGCCTCATCGTATCGGTGAAGTACTCGCCGCAGCTTCCCTGGATTCTGCCGCTGGGTCTTTCGTTCTACGCGTTCCAATCGCTCACCTACACGATTGATATCTACCGGCGCGACGCCGAGCCCACCTCGAGCTATCTAGCTTATATTGCCTCGGCGAGCTTTTTCCCGACCACGCTCGCCGGACCGATCGCGCGTATCCCGAAACTCATTCCGCAGTGGTTCAAAGCCGAAACCCTGAACCCGAAGGATGGCGGACGCGCGCTCTTCCTGATCGGACTGGGGCTCGTGAAGAAGCTTCTGATTGCCGATTATCTAGCCGAGAACCTCGTGAATCGCGTATTCGATCTGCCTAAGCTCTATTCGGGCGCCGAAGTCCTGACCGGCGTCTACGGATACGCGTTCCAGCTCTATTACGACTTCTCCGGTTACACCGATATCGCGCTCGGCTCGGCGCTGTTGCTGGGGATAAAGCTGCCACCGAACTTCAATCGCCCGTACGCCGCCGAAAATATTGCCGACTTCTGGCGCCGCTGGCACATCTCGTTTTCAAGCTGGTTGCGGGACTACCTCTATTTTTCGCTTCCCGGGCTGCGCTCGCGGCGGAAGATCTTCACCTACGTCAACCTGATCCTCACCATGACCATCGGCGGTCTTTGGCACGGCGCGAACTGGACGTTTCTCATCTGGGGCGTCTGGCATGGTTGCGGACTCGCGACCCAGCGCTGGTGGCAGGTGATGAGAGGCAATCCGGTTCCATCGCCGCACCCGGTCATGAAATTCCTGCGCGCATTGGTGACGTTTCATTTCGTGCTCGCCGGATGGATCTTCTTCCGTGCGTCGAGCGTCAGTACCGCGCGGGAGATTCTCACGCAGATCTTCTCCGGCACAGTCTCGTTTGTGAATATCACGCCGGCATTCCTGACGGTATTGGCGGCCGGGATCGCCGCGCATTATGTTCCGAAGCGTTGGTACGACCGGAGCCTCGATCTTTACTCGGCATCCCCCTACTTTGTGCAGGCCGCCGCGATGGCGCTGCTGGTGATAACGATTCAATATGTAGCCGCGACCGGGGTCGCGCCGTTCATCTACACGCGGTTCTGAATGATGCTGCCGAAGAAAACATCGCTCGCCATCGCCACCTTCGGAGCCCTGATCATCGTGCTGGAGCTGACCAAGGTAGCGCGCCCGTTCACCGCAACCTCTGTCATCGACTTTCGTCCACGTCAGACTGCCATCGTGGAGCCCCCGCCGCGTCCGATTCACGCCCCGGCCGCAGGGACAAAGCCCGTGATACTCGGGCCGGATCTGGTGGATGAGCATGGCAGCCTTAAAGTGTTCTATCAGGCCTTGTGGCGTACCGAGTCCAAGCTGCCTGGCGCAGTCACCCGCATCCTGCACTATGGCGATTCGCCGGTCACCGCCGACTCCATCACCGCTGACGCCCGCGCACTGTTTCAGGAACGCTTCGGAGACGCCGGTCACGGATTCGTCTTAGTTGCAAAACCGTGGGCCTGGTACGGTCATCGAGGCGTGGACGTGACCGGGCAAGGCTGGCGCATTGAGGCGGCCAGCCAATCGCGCGCCCGCGACGGCATCCATGGATTAGGCGGCGTTAGCTTCGAAGGCGCAACCGGCGCGGCTTCGCACATCGTGCTGAAAAAAGATCATGCCCGGATGGAGGTCCAGTATCTGAGCCAACCCGGCGGAGGCGTGCTATCGGTCAAAGCACAAGGGCAGGGGATCGGCGACATCGAGACGGACGGGGCAGCCAAGGAACCCGGCTTTCAAGTCTTCGACCTTCCCGCGGGGGCCCGTGAGATCGATCTGGCCGTAGAACGTGGCCCGGTCCGAATGTTTGGCGTCAGTTTCGAGAGAGAACAACCGGGCGTGATTTACAATAGTTTAGGGCTCAACGGCGGCCAAGTACAGATCATCGTCCGATGCTTTGAGAAAGTCCAATGGGCCGAGCAGCTCCAGCATCAGCAGCCGGACCTGATTGTGATCAATTACGGAACCAATGAGAGCATCTATGCCGACTATATCGAGCGCTATTATCCAGGCGAGCTGCGCGAGGTGATCCGGCGCGTGAAAGCTGCCCTTCCAAACGCATCGGTGTTGATCATGAGTCCGATGGACCGCGGAGAACGCGATTCGAGCGGGCGGATTACTACCGTCCCGGCGCTCCCGCGACTGGTGGAAGTTCAGCAGAAAATCGCCGCGGAGACGCATTGCGCGTTCTTCAATACGTTTCAGGCCATGGGCGGCGAAGGCACCATGGCGCGATGGTATGAAAGCCAGCCGCGACTGGTGACAGCCGATTTCACGCATCCATTTCCCGCCGGTGCGAGAAAAGTCGGCGTACTGCTTTACGAGGCGCTTGAGTCCGGGTACCGTCATTTTCAATCGAAGACGCAGCCCAGGCTCGCGCGAAAGCCTGTCGCACACGGATCGGAACAATAGTGCGGAAACTCGCGTTCATTCTGCTGCTGCTCGCCTTGCCCGGCGTCACATCCGCTGCTACGAAAAAGTCGTCCAAGAAGAAGGCCGTACCGAAGAAACATGCCAGCCGCCCCGTGGTTCGTGTGTCGCCCGCGGTTCGGCGCGTGGCGTTTGAAGCGGTGAGCACCAGGGCCACGCGGCCGATCAGCGTGCTTCAGGGTGCGGGCGCTCTGGTACCGTTCTTCGAGCAGGTTTCTCATCCGCCTGCCAGCGGATCTCTGCACATCCTGCAATATGGCGATTCTCACACCGCGTCGGACGACTGGGCCGACGAGATGCGCCAGTCGTTTCAGGGCAAGTTTGGCTCCGGAGGTGCGGGCTTCACACTGGCCGGGCGCCCATTCGCCGGCTACCGGCGATACGATAGCCACGGCAGCAACTCGCGCGGGTGGTACACGGATGGCCTCGTCACCCGGAAGGGCGATGGCATCTATGGCCTAGGCGGCATCAGCGTGACGGCGCATTCCGCCGGCGAAATGGTGACGCTGTCGGTGCAGTGCGAGCAGCTCGAGCTTCATTATTTACAGCAGCCCGGGGGCGGCCAAGTTGAATTCTCCGTCGATGACGCGGCGGTCGATCAACTGGACACAGATGGCGACTCGGCCACGGCGATCTATCACTACACGCCATCCGCCGGTCCTCACCAATACACGCTGCGGACGCTCAGCGCGGCGCCGGTGCGGCTGTTCGGTTGGGTGGCGCAGAACCAGTCCGGCATCAGTTACGAGACGTTGGGAATCAATGGCGCGCAAGTGGGTCTGCAACTCGACTGGAATCCTGCGATTCTTTCGGGCGAGCTTTCGGGCCGCGACCCGGCGCTGATCGTGCTCGCGTATGGCACTAACGAAGCATTGAGCGCCGGTTGGAACGCGGTAGACTATCGCGCCGCTTTGACGGAGGTTATCCGGCGTCTCCGCGAGGCCGCTCCGGTTGCGAGTATTCTATTCGTCGGACCGCCCGACTGCGCGCGGCGGATGCGCGGGCGTCGCGTGCCGTTCCCGCATCTGGACGAAGTCATCGAGATCCAACGCGAGGTGGCGCTTCAAAATGGATGCGCCTTCTGGGACTGGCGGGCTCGCATGGGCGGTCCGGGTTCAGTTCGCCAGTGGGTGCAGGCGGGATTGGGTCAAGGAGATTATGTTCACCTGACGGGCGCAGGCTACCGCATGGTGGGCGACATGTTGTTTCAGGAATTGATGGCGCATTACAACCGGTTCCTGGCTTTGCGCGCGGAGAGAAACAATGGACGATAGACAGCGGATCCTCGCCATTCTGAAGAGTGTCTCGAAGAAGACTTCGGTTCCCGACGCCGATGAGTCGCTCTTCGATTCCGGTTTTCTCGACTCTTTCGCGTTACCCGACATGGTCGCCGATCTGGAGCGCGAGTTTCGGATCAAGGTTCCGGACTCTGACCTCAACCCGCGCAAGTTCGAATCCATCGCTCGCATCCAGAGTTACATCGAAAGCAGGAAGTAGCCGTTGGCCGGATTAAGGGCGTTCGGCGCTTATCTGCCTTCGCGCGTCGTAACCAACCAGGAATTAGCAGGCCGGCTGAATTGCGATCCGAATTGGATTCGCGAAGTCTCCGGAATCGAAGAACGGCGCTATGCGGCGCCGGACGAATCGGTAGCGAGTATGGCGGTCGCGGCGGCCCAGCAATGCCTGGACCGAGCGGGTCTCGCAATCAACGATATCGGCATGCTTCTGCTGGCCTCCGGTTCAGTAGAGCGGAGATTTCCGGGACCGGCAGCAACAGTCGCGTACCAGCTTGGGGCAGGGAATATCCCGGCCATCGACCTTCCGATGGCGAGCGCCGGTGGACTGTTTGGGATGGCGCTGGCCGCTTCGTTGACCGAAGTTCACGGAAATATTCTGGTGATTGGCGCCGAGAAAATGTCGGCCGTGGTGGCGCGTGAACCCGCGGAAACAGGCGTTGCGATCTTGTTTGGCGATGGGGCGGGCGCGTGCATTATCGGCGGCAGCTCAACCAGGATCGTCGACACAGTGCTGCACTCCGATGGTGCGTTCGCTGAGGACCTGCGCCTGGAATTCGACGCGCCACTCGCAATGAACGGGCGCTCTGTGATCCTGCAGGCTTCGCGGAAAATACCGTCCGCGATTGCCGAAGTGCTCGAGAAGAACGGTCACCCCGCCGCTGAGATCGAAGTTTTTCTGATGCATCAGGCGAACCAGAATCTGATCGATCGCGTCGCGCGGGCGATCGAAGTGGAGCCCGTGAAGTTTTACTCCAACATCTCTCGCTACGGCAACACGTCGTCGGCATCCATGCTCATCGCGGCTTCTGAATGGTGGCAGGACCCCGGACCACGCCCCGGAACGCTGATCTGTTTTGCTGCCTTCGGCGCAGGCTTCCACTGGGGCGCGTTACTCGCCCGAGCTTAGGCTGGTGGCGCGAACCACCGCTCCCTTTGGTCACGGCTCGGCTCGGGGTGTAGTGCGTGACCAGGCGGTTACGCGTTATGCAGCGGTGTTGCGCGTGATCTTGCGGCGATGCTTAATACAGCGGTGTTGTGCGTGATCTGGCCGTGATGCGCAAGTACGGCTGTTAATCCGTAGTGTTGACACTGAGCCGTGACTAAAAGGAGCGGTTTCAAGGAGCGAGGCTCTTCAGAAGATTGGCATGGTTATATTTCCGAGCAAGTTCGACGGCGGTCAGCCCTTCTTTGGTACGCGCGGCGCGATTGGCCTTGGATTGAAGCAGCAAGTCCAGCATTCGCGAGTCACCGAAGTCGATAGACGCAGCATACAGCAAAGGTGTCATGCCCTTCTTGTCGACGGCGTCAATCTTAGCGCCGCGCGAGATCAGCAGACGGGCTGCGTTCAGCCGATTTGAGATTACCGCCCAATCGAGCAACGTGAGTCCGTCGGCGTCCACAGTGTCCACGGCAAGTCCGGCGTCGAGCAAGGCGGCAAGCTTGGGAGCATCGTCGAATTCCACCGGATACACTATGGCTGACTGGGCGAACATTCCCAGGAACAGCATCTGGTCGTCGAGCTTGTCTCCTTTACCGAGCAGCAGCGGAACGACCTCGGTGTTACCAGCGATCATCGATAGATTCAAGGCAGTGGCGTTAAAGAGCGGCGCGCCCGATCCCTTGGCCATGTGAACCTCTGCTCCGCGTTCGATGAGCAAACGCATCACCGGCGATGCTCCCGGATAGTGCGCCGCTACCAGCAGAGCGGAAAAGCGCGTTTTTGAGCGAGTATTGACGTTGGCGCCGCGATCCAGAAGCAACTTCGCCTTGTCGATATCCGGCATCGCCAGCATTAACGCGCTGGTGCCACCGGGCGTCGCAGAATTAGGATCCAGTTTCTTGTCGAGCAACGCGCGCAGCTCAGTGGCGTTGCCGAACAGCGCTGTCTTAACCCAGGGCTGAATCGTGGGAACCGCTTCAGCCGGCTGCGGCGGCTCATACTTTTGCGCGGGTCCAAGAGCGGTGGCCAGCGCCATGATCGCCCAGGCCGCGCCCATAGCCGAAATGAACTGATCGTGGCCGTATGGATAGCCAGTTTCAAAATACGGTGGACTCACAGACGCCGGCGGATGCAGGCGGGAAACAACGTGCCACGAACCGTCAGGCTTTTGCGAATCCATCAGGAAACGCAGGCCGCGCGACCACACGGCATCGCTGCTTGGCATACCGCCCGCGTCGTGCAGCGCGATGAGCGCTTCCCCGGTGGAGTAAGCATCACTGCCTCGTCCGGTCACCGTGTTCCAGCCGCCATCGTCTCTTTGGGTCCGAGCGAGATCCTCAGCCAGCTTCGACAATTCGGTCTTGGATGCTCCGGACCAATAGAGGCCCAGCAATTGAAACGTGCGCTCCTCGGTATCCATTGGCTTCTGCGCGCTCAGCCACGCGCGGGCATGCTCCAGCCGGACTCTGGTGTCGGCCTCAAGCGACCGATGATGATAAAGCTGAATCGCGCGCGCGGAGACTGCAGTTGCCGTGATGAAGCTGGCCGACTGCGGCGGACGCACATCGATAGTGGGCCAATACCCATCTGGCGTCTGATACTGGGCGACAGTGCGGGCATAAACAGCCGTCACAATATTGGGCCGGACTCCAGCAGCTTCTGCGCCGACCAGATGGAAGGCATCGTCCATGGACGGATCTATCACGTGCGTGTACTGCACGGCGCGGTCCAGGTTCGAGTATCCGTCCACCGACTTCGCGACGTCGCGCCGCGCGATATCTTCATTGACCGCAAGGCCGTGCTCGCGCGCCCTGCGCAGAGCAATAGCTGGAAATACCTGTTGGTGGCAGGAGGAGCAGCTTTGCTTCGTGTACCAGCTTTTCTGTGACGATTGCAGTAGTGCGATCGCTTTCGTGGCAGTATCACGAATGCGATCGGAAGAGGTGTCGCCGCATACCCCAGTAGCGGCGCAGACCAACAAGCCAACAATGATACGCATGTCTCGGATTCTATCAATAGATTGCGGCCGCGTGTCGATTTTGGGCGATGTCAAGCGTCATAAAGGCATGGCAAACCCTTTTGTACACGTGGAACTGAATACAACCGATGTCGCTAAGGCTAAAGCCTTCTACGGAAAGCTTTTCGAATGGATCCTCGAAGATGTTCCGATGGGAAAGGATCACTACACAATGATCAAAGTCGGAAGTGGCACCGGCGGAGGAATGCTGAAGCAGCCTATCGCTGGCGCCCCTTCGGCCTGGCTCGCCTACGTGGTGGTTGATGATATCGCGGCGGCTACGAAGAAGGCGAAAGATCTGGGCGCGAAAGTCATGACGGATGTGACGGAGGTCATGGGCATGGGTTGGATGAGCATTATTGCCGATCCGACCGGCGCGATGCTAGGTCTGTGGAAGCCCAAGTAGCAACGTGGCGCACGCACTCGTGCGTGCCGCGTCGACACTCGTGTCGACGCACGGTCCGTGTCAGTCTCGAATGGCGTTCACATGAGTGTGAACGCGGCACGCTGGAGTGCGTGCGCCACAATTAATCGCCGGATACGCGGCGGGGCGGATTGACGGAGAAGTACGGCGCCAGTGCGGCGCTGATGCTTCGCCAGCGGGTTTTCAACACCGAGAGCCCGATCATGAGCAGGATCACGGCCGCGGCCCAAACGCCGCACTCGACATTGCTCAAGGATTCTTTCTGGCTGCCGAACCATCTGCCGTAGACCAGTTCAATGTGCACCCAATACACCAACAATGACGTCGTGCCAAGTTGCCGAACCCAACTCCACGAGTTGCCCACCGCAAATTCGGTCCAAACGTAGGAGAACGCCATGATCAGCATTACCACGCCGAGCTTGATCACGATCAACCCCGGGCTGTCGAGCCAGAACTCGGATTTGGAATAAAGCGAATAAGGCAGGTTCGAAAAGTATTGGCCGCCCAAGATCATGGCGAAACCAATCAGCGTGCCCCATTGCATCACGCGATTCATTTGCCCGGGCTGGGCGATCCGCAGCAAGCTGCCGATGCTGAGGCCGAATGCAATGAAAGCGGCCCACGGGAAAAACGCGAAGTACTGATAGCTCGGAACAAAGTACGCTGATATGTGCGGCGGCAGCCAGCTCCAATCTACTGACGACACCAGCGGAGCCGCGCATGCGATTGCCATCCCGAGCCCCGCGCACAGGCGTATACGCTCGGCGGTTGTGAAGATCGCCATCACCGACATCAGGGCGATCGCGAATCCCATGCAGTTCAGGATGTCCACCTTGAACAGGTCTGTCCACGGACTCTGCGGAAAACCGAACAGCCACAGTTGCACGCGGAACAGGAAAGCTAGAGAAAACAGATAACCCGCGCGACGCAATGCGGAGCTCCAGCGCTGCAGGGGAGCGAGTCCCTCGCGCTCGCGCCCATTCATTAGAAATGCGAGAGTAATACCGGTGAGGACCAGGAACACCGCTGGTCCGATGCCACCCAGGAATTGCGAAAGCATGAAGGGGCCGTCGCCTCGCAAATCGGGCTTGGCAAACGAATGGAACACATGCCCCTGCAGCATGACTACAACCGCCAAACCGCGCGACCAATCCAAAAACGTCAGGCGGCTACCTGCATTCCGATTATTCAGTTTTGAAATCGCCTTCATCTCCACGCTTTCATTAGCCCCGGGGCTTGCATTACCCGCGGCTTTCATTTCCCGGGATATTCCTTTTTAACCCCGGGTGGAAGTTTCAGTTCCAACGCATTCGCTTTCAGCGGAGGGTTGATGATCAAGTCACTATAGGTCACCAACCTATAATCGCCGGAAGACTGCAAAATCTTCTCCTGGAGGGGATAGGGATCGCCCGTCTCGGGGATCCAAAGCAGCATCTTCTTCATATACTCGCGTGCTTGGCTCGATTTTGGGATCAACTCGAGCTGAACCGCCGGCTGTCCCTTCAGGTTCTCCGTCCCAATCACGGTCATATGGTAATCCCTAGCAAGTTCAAGGCCGGAAGTGCCAAAACCGATCATCAGAAACTTGTCCAACTGCTCGCCTTGCGTGCCTAAGTCCCATATTTGCACGGTCTTAATCTTCGGATAATAGCGCTGCAGACTGCGTTTTTCGAAGAACAGAGTCCATGCATCCGGGGTTACAAACTGCACTAGGCCCTGGACTTCACCCGGTTGTACTTTCTTCATTACGACGGTACCGGTTTCCGTACTGTCCTCATTCAGAACGTCGGTGTGGGTGAGGTAGGAGACGTTCGCCTTCATTGCGTTAAAGTTGTTGGCGGCCTTATCCAAACGCGTCAAAACTTGCTGTAGAGCTTCCTTGGAGGGCTGCGGAGCGGCGCAAAGGGGGATCAGCGCCAGGAACACGGTAAACGAGCGTAACAACAATTTCATGAAAAAATGGTTTGACCGGCGTGCCCGAAACTAAGGCGTAGTGTACGCCATGTAGCCTTTGAGCTCTTGTTCAGAATCTACGATTGGTTTCAAACGGACCACGTTATACTTCTTGCCCAAGCGCGCCCGCAGCAATACGCTAGCCTGCGTGGCTTGTTGTGCCTCAGGTAAACGAGAAAGCAATTCGGCATCCATCCAAAACACGCCCAAGCCGTGCTCGGCAGGTAGCATGACGATGCTGCTGGCTTTGGGTTGATCGCGGAATAACTCGCGCGGTGTAAGGAAAATGAAGGCCAGAATTAACCCGACCATCACATCGTATTGCCAGCCGGCTCGAGGAAAATCCCAGAAGAAGAAGCGCTTGATGCCGCTGAGGGCGCTAGCCATGTACGTAACTAGTTTAGCATGGGGTTAGCAGATTCCTGAACTCCGTTTGGTAGCGAACAGTGTGCCGACGGAGCCGGCCAGTGCCACGACTTGCTAAAATATAGCCGATGCCTTCCAATGTCACCAAGGCGCAGGGCGCGGAAACCGTTCCGGCGCGTACCTGGTTGCCGGTAGTCGGGCTCGGCTGGTTGATTCCTGGCGGCGGCCATTTTTTGTTGAAGCGTCCCGGACGTGGAGCGCTGCTGCTGGCTTCCGTCCTGTCGATGTTCCTGCTCGGGCTGATGATGCGCGGAGCGATGTTCCAACCGCAGACCGGCGACATCCTGACCACCATCATCTACTGCGGCGGCTTCATCGGTGACCTTGCCTCCGGATTGCTGTATCTCCTGGCCACTTGGCTGGGATACTCGCAGCCTGACGTAGCCGGACACGTGCACGACTACGGAACCAAGTTTCTGGTCGCGGCGGGATTGCTGAACGTTCTCGCGATGGTGGATGCCTACGAAATCGCTCTCGGGAAGAAAGACTGATGCCGAAAATGAACCTATCGCATTTCGAGGCAGCCGTGCTGTTCGCTCTGTTCTCTTCGGTAGTCCTGGGAGTGATCACCAAGCGCACCGATGCAGAGCGTATTCGTTATGGCGTCCGCTGTTTCGCCTACTTCGTCGCGGCACTGGTCGGACTAGGCTGGTTGATGTATCTGGGCCACGGATAATGCAAGACCGCTCCTTTTAGTCGCGGCTCAGCCAGGGCATTCAGCCGCTAACAGAGCCGTGACCAAAGGGAGTGCTGATTGGCCGGCGGCCCACCGGTACAAATGAAGAACGGTCGCATGGTGGCGAATAAATGGCGAATTTGAGGCCGTTCTTCAGGGGAGCGGTTGTTCAGTTTTTCAGCAACCGCTAGGGCGTGCACTTTCCTTTGCACACGGTTTGAGAGAGCTCGCGCGCCGGTCCCAGTTGAGTCGGATCCGAGACGGTTGGCCGCCGCACGCTTAACGTCTGCACTGTGTCGCTCCCGCTGACCTTTTGCTGGACGATCTGCTGCTCCTGAAGTTTCAAAGCGCCACGAGCATCCACGGTGCCAGGGACATGGGCGCCGAAGATGTCCACTACTGACTCGCTTGAGCCGTCCGGTTGCTTGGTGGTTTTCATTACGGTCTGACTTTGTAGATGCAGTTGTCCCGAAGGATCGGCTTCGTACTGTGCAGTGTTGTCGGTGGCCTGCGACCCTTGATCGGTGTGCTGAGTTGACTTTTTAAGTGCAGTGTAGAATCCACCATTCCCGTCTCGCCGATAGGTGGTCGCTTCTACCTGATAACCGCCCGAACCCTTAGCCAAAACCCGGCTCTCCTTCTCGACTGTTTCGAGCGACCCGTTCAGGGTCGGCCTTTGAATCACAGTTTCAGCAGTCTCGGCCGAATCACTCTTACGCGATTCGGTGACCGATTTTTCCTGGAGTTGCAGGCTGCCGTTGATGTCGCCTCTGTACGTCGTGGTTTGAGTGGTGGAGCTGCCGTCCGATCTCTTCTGCACCTCGATGGTTTGCTTGACGGGCGGCGTTGGATTGCCCTGCGGATCGTAGCGGCGGATCAACCGCTCCACCACGCGGCCGGAGGCATCATCGCGCACCACGCGCTCTTCCACGCGCTCGAGCGGGACCCTCCTGCCATTGATCGATTGCATTGTTTCGGTGGTGCTGGCGCCGTTGGCAGACTTAGTCTGGGTCACTTGCGGACCGTCGGTAACCCGGTGTCCATTCACGTCCACTGACGTGCTCGACGTCACGCTGGAGCTTTGACCACACA
>JBGPSX010000018.1:0-18122 GCA_041490325.1 Bryobacteraceae bacterium
AATCCCGCGCTCAAGCGCGCCCGCACCGTCAAGTTCAACGCCGAGTAGGTCTGCGACATAATAGTTGCATGCGCCTCGCTTTCCTGATTGCCTGTGCTGCTCTGCCTGTTTTTTGCGGTGATTGGAGTCCTCGCCTCGCCGCCGGCTATCTAGATTCCAGACAGAAAGAGTGGTTCGGCTGGAAGGCGGCCGCCGGGCAGGGCGGTCCTTGCATATCCTGCCATACCGGAGTCAGCTATCTGCTCTCCCGTCCCGCATTGCGGCGCGCGTTAGGCGAGCACGAAGCCACGTCTTACGAGACCGGTTTATTGGACGGATTGCGCGCGCGCCTGCAAAAACGAGAGCCGTCCAGCGCCGCATCGCTCGGCACCGAGACGGTACTGGCGGCTCTATTGCTCGGTCCCGAGAATGGTTCGCCTATGACTACCGAGGCCCAGCAGGCCTTTGATCGGCTGTGGGCCATTCAGATCACTGAGGGCAAGTCGAAAGGCGCATGGCCATGGTTTAATCTCGATCTCGAACCGTGGGAGGAGCCTGAATCCAAGTATTTTGGCGCAACATACGCCGCCATGGCCGTTGGCCGGACGCCGGCTGAGTACCGGAATCGCCCGGACGTTCGCGATCACGTCAACTCGCTGATCGAGTATCTAAAGGAAGAACAGCCGTCACAGCCGCTCCACAATCGCCTGATGCTTTTGTGGGCCTCGACGAGACTGCCCGAAGCGCTCCCGAAGCCAATGCGCAAGCCGCTCATTGAGGAAGTGTGGAAGAAGCAGGAGGCGGATGGAGGCTGGGCCATTCAATCGCTCGGACCCTTTAAGGAACACGCTGCCGCCCCGCGTTCGGAAGGCAGCAATAGCTACGCCACTGCCATGGTTGCATTCATTCTGCAGCGTGCCGGAACCACGCCCTCCGATCCGCGATTCGTGCGCGCTCTGGCTTGGCTGAAGACGCATCAGAACCGCGAGGGTGGCTATTGGGCCGCTGACTCCCTCAACAAGCAGTACGAGCCCGACTCGATTCCGAAGGACTTCATGCGCGACGCCGCCACCGGATTCGCCACCTTGGCCCTGCTCGAAGCGGAAGCCAAACACTAAAGATTCATCGGTCTGACGCGAGGAAAAATGTCCGTCGAAGAAGAGCTACAAGAACACTCTCAACACGCTAAAGGACCGTTCGACAAGCGGGTCGCGGCCACCATGGCCATCCTGGCCGCGTGTCTTGCCGTTGTTTCCGTGCTCGGTCACATCACCACCACCGAGGAATTGCTGTTGCAGCAGAAGGCGTCGGATCAATGGTCGTACTATCAGGCCAAGTCGATCCGGCGCTACGAGTCGGAAGTGGCGCGCGATCTCTTCCTCTCCATGAAGAACGAGACCAAAAGCGTGGAGTATGCCAAGAACGGCGAGCGCTATCGAAGAGACGATGAGGAGATTCAGAAACAAGCCAGAGAATTGGAGGAAGAGAGCCACAAGCGAAGCCGGCAAGCGCTGCGCTTACACTTGGGCGAAGTCCTGCTTGAGATCTCAATTGTTTTTGCTTCGCTAGCGATTCTAACCGGCCGCGCGGTTCTCTGGTATGGCTCGATGATTCTGGGAGTCGGTGGATTGGCCATCGCCGCGACGGCATACTTCGTGTAAGCAAAATGTTTGAAACCGCTCTTGAGGAACGCAGCTGGCAACCATTTCGATTCAACAGCTTGCTGGCAGCGCTCCTCGCCGGTATGGACACGCGCAGCGGGCGATTTGCTTCCTTTGGTCGCGGCTCGGCTAGCGCCTGTATACCGTTGCCCGCGATTAGATGCGTTAGCGTCGATTCTGAGCCGTGACCGGAGGGAGCGTTTCAAATAATCGTTGAGAGCGGTCCGCCCCCCCAATTAACGCTTCGGCCCGAAAAACGCCACGATGCCCAACGCAATCGTGGTCATCGTCTTCGACGCCGCCGGCGTAGCCCCGCGATCGTAGAATCGCTGATCGGACCAATCGCGTCGAAACTCCAGCCGCGCCAACAGCCCTTCAGCCATCTTGCCTTCCGCCGTCATCGTGAATTCTTTCAGCTTCTGTTTGGTGCCGGTACTGAATCCGTTTTCATCGTTGAAGTACTCCACGCGAGGCGACAGGGCAAACCAACTGTTCACTTGGAAATGCGCCGCGCCCGCGATGCCCGTCCAGGAGACGCTGGTCTGCGGCAACGCCGCGCCGACTTTGTCGACCCCGCGATCGAAGTTGATATAGAAGCTGGCCTTGTCATTGGGCGTCAACAGCAGCGTCGTATCGTAAATCTGACGTATGCCTTTGTTGATCCCCGCGTTTTCTGGGCCGACATAATAATTGTGGCTCCAGGTCAGCTTCTTGAAAGTGAGCGCACCCGTGAACCCCACCGTTTTCCCGGAGTTGTTGTCCTCGACGTTATTCCATCCATTCACCACTTGCACGCCGCCAGTGAAATGGGCGCCAATTGGGATAGTGGTTCGCAGGCCGAAATGATAATACGGAATCGCCCAGGCGAACAGGATCGAGCGTGAGTAGTTCCAGTTGTCCTTGGTCTCGATCACTTCGGCGCCCGCGGACGTCACGAATTTCCCGAAGTCTACCTCGAAGCCTTTGGCCTTGGGTGGCTTGAGACTGACATAGACCTGCTCCAGGTTCCGGAAAATATCCGGCGCCTGCTCAGCCCCATGCACGATGTCAAAGGCGCGGCCGAATCCGAAGTCGACCCGGAACCCGACCGGATCGGGATCGTGGCTCATGGTCAGCTTTGCCATGTTGAGGCTGAATTGATTCGCCTTGACGTCGAAATTGTAAAGCTGATTGTACGACGACGCTGGATGGTTGAAGTTCGCCAGGTAGTAGCCGTCGATCAGGCCGCTAAAATCGATCGGGCCCACTGACCAGATCGAAGCCGGGGCAGGCGCGGGCGCCGGCGCCGTGGCAGGAGCGGGAGGCTGAGGCTCCTGGGCTCCGGCAGCCTCCTTTGGATCGGCAACTTTATCTTCGCCCGCGTAGCTCATTGAAAGAGACAACACGAACACTCCGGCAAGTATTGCACGCCCACGATATCTGTTCACTCTGTTTTCTCCCGTTCGGTTGGATGGGGATAAGCGCCACGGCTCTCGGCAACGCGACGTGGCGTAAGCTTTCGGTTATTGTAGGCATGGACCCGCCTGTTTGACTAATAGATATTTTGGATTGGGCCCATAGGATGTTTGCACTTCCTCACGTTCTGGCCGCGTGGGATGATAGGCGGAAGCTGTGCGATGCCGCCCGCCGCGGAGTCGGGCGAATGCCAGATATACTGATGAAAAAGAGCGAAGCTGGCAGGATTCGGGATGGCGAAGTCATCGTCTACGATGTGGAAGGGGCCATCCGCTTCCGCAATGACGAACGTGGAGAAGCTGCACTCTAGTCCGGCCTGGAATCAGATCCAGCAGAATTTCTTGGTCGCTGGCGAAGCTGCGCCCGTCCTCGCGGGATTGACGGCTTCGATCGACCAAATAGCGCTGCATGCGTACAACGCCTCGTTCGCGCAGGCGCTTCCCACGGGTTTGACGATGCTCGCCGTCGGAGGCTTCGGGCGGCGCGAGTTGTTCCCATACTCCGATGTCGACGTTCTGCTTTTGGTCGAGCGCGAGTCGCAGACCAGCGCCCTCAAGGATGCGCTCTCCGGCTTTGTCCGCACGCTGTGGGACGCTGGGCTGAGATTGAGCCATTCTGTCCGAACGATCGCGGAATGCGTCACGATCAACGAACAGAACGTTGAGCTGAGTGTGAGTCTCTTGGATCGCCGATGGCTGGCCGGCGACCGCGAGCTGTTCGGCAAGCTGGAAAGCAAGATCCCCGGCTTCCTGCAGCGCCAGGCCCTGACGCTGAGTCGTCATTTGCGGCAGCTCGCTCGAATCCGCCACGACAAGCATCAGGGTACCTTGTATCACCTGGAGCCGGACGTGAAGGAAGCGCCGGGCGGCCTGCGGGATCTGCATCTGATCGGCTGGCTCGGAAAACTGCGCAATGCCGATCCGGAAGCCGGCGCAGCGCTGGCAGCTTCCACGCGATTCCTGCATTCCTTGCGCTGCTTTCTCCATTACCGCGCGCGGCGCGACCAGAACCTGTTGAATTTTGATGCGCAGGAGGCGATTGTGGAGCAATCCTTCCTCGCGATTCGAGAACCATCGGCATTTATGCGTGAATACTTCTTAAACGCTCGGGCGATCTATAACGAAGCGCGCCGAGCCATTGACCGCAGTGAGAAGAGCGAGCGGTCCCTGGTGGGCCAGTTTCGCGACTGGCGGACCCGGCTATCCAATTCCGACTTCACCGTGTCCAATGAGCGCGTGCTTCTACGCGCGCCCGCGCAACTGGAGAGCGACCCCGCCATCATTCTGCGTCTCTTGGAATTTGTAGCGCGCCACGGCATCGCTCTCGCGGCGGACACGGAGCGCCGGCTCGAAACCAACCGCGCTGCGTTTGGCAAGTACTGCGCCACGCACAATTCGCTGTGGTCATCGCTCGAGACGATCCTTTCGCTTCCGCATGCCTCCATGGCTCTGCGTGCCATGCAGAACACTGGACTCGTTGGGGCTATGTTTCCGGAATGGGAGAACATTGTCTGCCTGGTCGTCCCGGATTACTATCATCGCTACACCGTAGACGAGCACACCCTGACGGCGATCGAAAAAATCGGTGAGCTAAACCGAAGCTCCGAGCCTATCCTGCGCCGCTTTGCCGATATACTTTCCGAGATCGAGAATCTCGCGCTGCTCCGCTTCGCCCTCTTGTTCCACGACTCCGGCAAAGGGGGCAATAGCGGCAACCACGCCCAGGTATCGGTGCAACTCGCGCGCGAGGCGATGCGGCGCATCGGCATGCCTGCCGATCAGCAAAGTACCGCGGAATTCCTCATCGAGCATCATCTGGATCTGTCCGCCGTCATGAATTCCCGCGACCTGGACGACCCACCCACCGCGCGCATGCTGGCCGATCGCATCGGCACGCTGGAGCGGCTCAAGCTGCTAGTGATCCTGAGCTATGCCGACATCTCCGCCGTGAACCCCGCGGCCATGACCCCCTGGCGTCTGGAACAGCTTTGGCAGACCTACCGCATCACCCACCAGGAGTTGGTGCGCGAACTCGAAACCGACCGCATTCAAGAAGTTCCGAACGATCTTCAGTCGCCCGCCGATTTCATCAAGGGTTTCCCAGTCCGCTATCTCCGCACGCACCAGCCGGAACAGATTAAGGCCCACAGCCGGCTGAAGGAACTCAGCCGGCCAACCGGCGCGGCGGTACAGATTGAGAAGCTGGAGGGCTTCTACCGGGCCACCATCATTGCGCGGGACCGACCTGCCTTGTTCGCCGCTTTAGCCGGAGCGATCTCCAGCTTCGGTCTGGACATCGTGAAGGCCGAGGCCTTCTCCAACACCAAGGGTTTGATTCTGGATACGTTCGTCTTTTCCGACCCCAATCGCACTCTGGATCTGAATCCTGAAGAATTGGAGCGGCTGCAGCAGACGCTGGAGCAAGTGGCTCTCGGCAAGCTGGAAGTGGACCAACTGCTGCGCGGGCGTCCGATGCCTCCGAAACAAAAGCGGCGCACCGTCCAGCCCAGCGTGCACTTCGATCCCGATGCATGCGCTACGGCGACGCTGGTCGAAATAGTCGCCGAAGACCGCCCGGGCCTGCTATACGATCTCGCTTCCAACTTTTCCGCGGCCGGATGCAACATCGATGTGGTGCTGATCGACACCGAAGCGCACAAGGCCATCGACGTCTTCTACGTCGCATCCGACGGGCAGAAGCTGACGCGCGAACTGGAGCAGTTGCTCGAAAAAAGATTACTGTCGGTGTGTTGAATATCGAAGATGAATGATTATTTGAAACCGCTCCCTGCGGTCACGGCTCGGTTAGCGGCTACGTGCATAACCGTCCGAACGCCTTCTATCTCGAAATAACCCCTCTAGCCGAGCCGTGACCAAAGGGAGCGGTTTCAACTACCTTATAAACAAATAGGATCAACCGAACGCCATCGCTCGGTTGATCCTATTTGTTCAATCCCGTGAGGTCGCTGTCCTAGATGTCGTAATACAGCGCGAACTCATACGGGTGCGGCCGAAGTCGCACTGCATCCGCCTCGTTCTTGCGCTTGTAGTCGATGAACGTTTCGATCAGGTCCTCGCTGAATACATCGCCCTTCAGCAGAAAATCATGATCGTCTTCCAGGCAGCTCAAGGCCTCTTCCAGCGATGCCGGCATCGAAGGAACGCTCTTCATCTCCTCCGGCGACAGATCGTAGATGTCCTTGTCGAGAGGCTCGCCCGGGTCGGCCTTGTTCAGCACGCCATCGAGTCCGGCCATCAGCATGGCCGCAAAAGCCAGGTACGGATTGGAGGCCGGATCCGGCGGCCGGAATTCCACGCGCTTCGCCTTGGGACTGGCCGAGTACATCGGTATGCGGCAGGCTGCCGAGCGATTGCGGCGCGAATAAGCCAGGTTCACCGGCGCTTCATATCCTGGCACCAGGCGCTTGTAGCTATTGGTGGTGGGCGCAATGATCGCCGACAGCGCGCGGGCGTGCTTCAGTAAACCACCGATGTAGTTCAACGCCATGGGGCTTAGGCCGGCGTAGGAGTCGCCCGCGAACAGCGGCTTGCCTGCGTTCCAGATGCTCTGATGCGTGTGCATGCCGCTTCCGTTGTCTTGAAACAACGGCTTGGGCATGAACGTAACTGTCTTGCCGTGGGTTTGAGCCACGTTGCGGATCACATATTTGTACAGCATCATGTTGTCCGCCGACTTCACCAGCGTGTCGAAGCGCTGATCGATCTCGCACTGCCCGCCGGTGGCCACCTCGTGATGATGGCACTCGATGTGCAACCCGCAGGCGATCATAGTCTCCACCATCTGGCCGCGCAGGGCCTGATAGTGGTCGGTGGGTGGAACCGGGAAATAACCTTCTTTGTAGCGCGGGCGATAGCCCAGGTTGTCGCCTTCACGGCCGCTATTCCAGCGGCCTTCTTCGGCATCGATGAAGTAGAAACCGGAGTGCTGGTTCTGATCGAACCGCACGTTGTCAAAGATGAAGAACTCGGCTTCCGCGCCAAAGTACGCCGTATCGCCGACGCCGGTATTCTTCAAATACATCTCGGCTTTGCGTGCGATCCAGCGCGGATCGCGATTGTAATTCTGGCGCGTGATCGGATCGATGACATCGCACACCATCACCAAGGTCGGGATCTCAAAGAACGGATCCATGATCGCGGTCTTGGGATCCGGAATCAGGAGCATGTCGCTCTCGTTGATCGCAGCCCAACCGCGGATGCTCGATCCGTCCATTCCGAAGCCATCGTGGAAGGATTCTTCCGACAGCTCGGTGATCGGATAAGAGACGTGATGCTGCAGACCGGGTATGTCTGAAAATCTCAAATCCACCTGTTTGGCGTTGTGCTTCTTTGCAAAGTCCAAAACTTCGTTCGGCTTCATCAAACCTCCTGGGTATGGGTCGGACCTACGTGGGGGAACTACGTAGCATAGCGCACTCGGCAACAGTGCGCGAATACAAATTTTGAATGATGGCTATAAAAGGCAGTGATGGTCACGGCTTGCCGGCGGTACGCAGTTCCTCTATTTCCTTGAGGATTCCATCCACCAGGCTGCGCACCAGGATTTCGCCCTTCTTCCGCGTGGCCAGCGTGGCATCGCCAAAGACGCCGCTGGCCGAATAATCACCTTTTCCGTTGGGATCGCGCGACAAGCCGCCCCTGCCAGTGGGATGGTAATCCTTCACTGCTTTCTTCATATCGACGCTCGAAGGCGCCATGTACAACATCATGGATGTCTCTATCTCCTCGGCGTGCGTCCCGCCTTCTTCCTGTCTCACTTGCTTCTCGGTCGCGTCGTTTACTTTTAGGATGTCGGTATATCGAAAGGTGATTCCGTCGGCGGCCAGCGCTTCCGCCGAGAGGCGCAGCGGACGCATGGTCGAGACTCCGGTGTTCAGCGCGTAAAACTTGCGCGGGCCGTAGCGCGCTAGGCTCCGGCAGATGTCGATCATCAGATCTCGAGCCGTTTCGAGCCGCAGCGTGGTTGAGCCAGGGTACTCTACGAACGCTGGATAGAAATGGTAATTCACGGTCGGAGCCACCACTACGTTGGCGCGCTGCAAAACCTCGTGCTTCAGGTACTCTGCCATCAGCCAGTCATTTTTCAATTTGAGATGCGGACCATGCTCCTTCGATTCAGCGCCGATCGGAATCACGACGATCGCGTCCGGCGTGAGAATTTTCTCCGCCTCCTGCCAAGTAAGATCCTCGAGCAGTATGCCCTTATTCTGGGCGTTTGCAAACACAGCGAATGCGATCAAACCGAAAGCAGCACGATGGAGCATCCCATCACCATATCAAGTTGAGTTGTGGCGCACGCACTCCTGCGACGCACTCCTGCGTGCCGCGTGGGCAATCGTGCCCACGCCCGGTGGCCGGATTTGCTCGCATTGGTGGAAATCAGCCAGACGCCAGTTCCGGCACAACCGAGTTAAACGCCGACATTTGAGCAACTTCCAGGTTGGCAAAATGCTTGCACTCTAAGCCTGCGAGGAGAACGAAAATGAAGACCAAACTGCTTGCTCTAATATTCCTGGCGGGAGCTTCCGCCTTTGCAGAAACGCATTTCTCGATCGGAATCGACGTTGGCCCGCGCTACGGATATTACGCACCGCCCCCGCCTCCGCGCGTCGCCTACGTCACGCCTGCTCCTGGCCCTGGATTCGTGTGGGTGTCGGGATATTGGTATCCGTCCGGATCGCGGTATGCGTGGCGCGACGGTTATTGGGCACGCCGTCCCTACGGTGGCGCATATTGGGTAGCCCCGCGCTATCACGAGCGCCGCTATTACCCTGGATACTGGCGCCGGTAGTTCAACGCCCCTAATTCAACTTCGATGGGTGGGGTCGATCCAGCGCGTGTCGGAGGGCGTCTCAGGACTCGGAATGTCGAGGTTGACGACAACCGGGTCCTGACCGCTGCGGACAATCACAGCTTCCACCGGTTGGCCAGGGTCCGCATTGATCTCCTGGTGCGGAACGAAGGGCGGCACGAAAATAAAATCGCCCGGTCCTGCCTCGTCCACAAATTCTAAGCGCTCGCCCCATCGGAATCGAGCGCGTCCCCTCACAATATAGAGAACCGTTTCGAGCTCACCGTGATGGTGAGCTCCTGTTTTGTGTGCCGAGCATGTTCGACAGCTCGGGGGTGAAAGTCCCCTTGACAACCTGATGGAGGTGAAGTCATAGCGAAGCGCAAGGGCGTTCCGGCGACGGAGGGTCTGAAAGAAGCGTGGAGCAAACGTACGAGCCGATGTACAAGAACCGGATCAGAGGCATGCGGTGCTGGGCGAGCGGGCAAATGACCGCGAAGCGCATATCCATCAAGGGCACTGGTTGTAAATTCGGCGGTTGCGTGCGGAAGGCAGTCGAGCTTACCTCGGGAGATCTGCCGTTTGTCTCGGAATCGAGACTGAGGATCGAGCGATCGGTCCTGACCGGGCGGCAGAAGTCAGCAGAGGGCGTAGTAGCCGCGCAAGCGGCGAAGGCCCAAACGGTCCCCGCAAGGGGTTGATGGGAGTGGTGAGTAGGCAGCGCGACTCATGAGCGACCAGCGGCAGAAGAACCAGCTACAGATGGTGCTGGCCTTCACGGACGAGAGTAGGAGTGAAGCTCCAAGGGTGTCTGCTGAAGGGACCGAATCGCACGCGGGGAAGCGCAGGACAGAAAGCCCGGCCATTGGCGAACAGTTGATGGAGGAAGTCTGCGAGCGGGAAAACTGCAAGCAGGCATTGGCACGAGTCAAGGCCAACAAAGGCAGCCCTGGTGTGGACGGGATGACCGTCCAGCAGTTGCCAGAGCACCTGAAGCAGCATTGGCCGGCAATCCGGGAACAGTTGTTGAGTGGGGCCTATGTGCCGCAGCCGGTGAAGCGGGTGGAGATCCCGAAGTCGGACGGAGGGGTGCGAAAGCTTGGCATCCCGACGGTGCTGGATCGATTCATCCAGCAGGCGGTGATGTTAGTTCTGCAACGCAGGTGGGACCGGACGTTTTCTGATCACAGCTACGGGTTTCGGCCTGGGCGCTCGGCACATCAGGCGGTGGAGCAGGCGCAGCAGTACATCGCCGGAGGTCACCGCTGGGTGGTGGATCTGGACTTGGAGAAATTCTTTGATCGGGTCAACCACGACAAACTGATGGCGAAGATTGCGGATCGGATCGGCGATAGGCGCTTGCTGAAGCTGGTCCGGGCATTCTTAAGAGCCGGGGTGATGGAGGGCGGGCTGGTGAGTTCGGTGGATGAAGGGACGCCGCAAGGTGGACCTTTGTCTCCCCTGTTATCGAATATCGTACTCGATGAGCTGGACCGGGAGTTAGAGCAACGCGGGCACCGGTTTGTGCGGTACGCGGACGACTGCAATATCTACGTTCGCAGCCGACGGGCCGGAGAGCGTGTGATGGAGAGCATCGCACGGTTCATCAGCGTGGAACTCAAGCTCAAGGTGAACAGCGAAAAGAGTGCGGTGGCCGAGCCATGGGTGCGGAAGTTTCTGGGTTTTAGCTTCACACGATATGGGGAGCCGCGGCGGCGCATTGCGCCGAAGGCGATTCTCCGGTTCCGGGAGCGAATCCGGGAGCTGACGAAACGGACGCGCGGTGTGAGCACAGAGCGGATGGCCGACGACCTAGCCCAGTATTTGCGAGGCTGGATCGGCTATTTCGGGAAGTGTGAAACGCCTTCGGTGCTGGAAGGCTTAGAGCAGTGGCTCAGACGCAGACTCCGGTCTGCGATCTGGAAGCAGTGGAAGCGAGGCTCGGTACGGTTTGCCGAACTCCGTAAACGCGATGTGGGCAAAGACCTCGCCGCCAAAACGGCGGGCAGCGCTCATGGTCCGTGGCGGTTGGCTGACTCGCTGGCTTTGCATGTCGCGCTGCCCAATGCGTACTTCGACTCGCTCGGGATTCCGAGATTGACTGGCCGCCGGTAGCTCAACTCGCCGAACCGCCGGATGCGGACCCGCATGTCCGGTGGTGTAACAGGGACAGCTGGCGCCAGCCTACCTATGTTTATTGCGTTCGGCTCCACCACCACCGTCCCCGCCCAGAGCTTGCTCGCCCCGGCCTTGGCATGATTGATCGCGGCGGCACGCGTCATTCCCGGTGTTTGTGGAGTATTGGTATCCAGCTCGCCGGCGCGCACGATGCGCACGCCGTTTCGTTCCCAATCGGGCGTCATCGCGATAGCGCGGGCGCCAGCTTCGATTCCGCCGCCGCTTTTCTACTCCTCAATAAATCCGCAACCGCGCGGCACTCTTCGGCGAGTTCACGGAACTGCTCGGGGAAAAGCGACTGGAATCCGTCGGAGAGCGCTCGATCGGGATTCGGATGAACTTCTACGATTAACCCCGACGCTCCGGCGGCCACCGCTGCCAACGCCATCGGATGAACTTTGTCGCGCTTGCCCGTTCCATGACTGGGATCGACGATGATCGGCAAGTGGCTCGCGCGTTGCACGGCCGGCACCACGCTCAAGTCCAGCGTGTTGCGCGTATGGTCCGCAAAAGTTCGCACGCCGCGCTCGCACATGATGACCTGATAATTGCCTTCCGAGAGAACATATTCGGCGGCCATCAGGAATTCATCGAGCGTCGATGACATGCCTCGCTTGAGCAGCACCGGCTTGCGCGACCGGCCGGCGCGGCGCAGCAGCGAAAAATTCTGCATATTGCGCGCGCCGATCTGAATGCAATCGGCGTATTCTTCCACCAGGTCGAACGTCTCGACGTCGATCGCTTCGGTGACGATGCCGAGACCGGTTTCAGCGCGAGCGTCCGCCAGGTATCGAAGGCCTTCTTCCCCGAGACCCTGAAACGCGTACGGTGACGTTCGCGGCTTGTAGGCGCCGCCCCGCAATAACTGAGCGCCGGCCGACTTCACGGCGTGCGCGGCTTCCAGGATCTGTTCTCGACTTTCGACCCCGCACGGTCCGGCGCAGAGAATCAGTTCGTCGCCGCCCACTGGCACGCCGGCAACATTGACTATGGTGTTGTCTGGCTTAACTTCCCGGCTTACCAGCTTGTAAGCCTTCGAGACCGGAATAGCCTCGGCCACGCCCGGCAGATCCTCGAATTCGGCGGCCGGAACCGGGCCGCGATTACCGGTGATCCCGATGGCCGTTCGCTCGGCGCCCGGCATGACATGAGGCCGGAAACCGAGGCTTTGAATCTTTTCGCAGACGTTTGCGATATCCTGCTCGCTGGCCTGCGCCCGCATTACGACTAGCACTTGACCAGTGTAACTGCTTACAACCCGCCAGCGCGCGGGCGGTCCACCGCCTGTCCCTCAGGCCGCTTTGATGAGCTGAATCATCTTCTGGATGCACTCGCGCGACGCTTCGACATTCTTGGGGCCGTGGCCGCGATGCGTTTCGAGGCTGAATCGGGCCGAATATCCATCCCGCAGCAGGGCGTGCATAATGGCGCCCCAGTCGAGGGGATGCTTCGGTCCAAACAATCCTTCCGCTTTGACGTGCACATTCGAGATGCGATCTTTCGGTAGCCTTGCGTAACCATCGGGGAAAGGCTCGGGCTCATAAGACACGCTGTTCTGCGGGTCCCAGTTGAGGCGGAAGGCGCGCGAGGGAACCAGACGAAACATCGCTGCCGTCTCATCCGATGTCGCGACGTTGGTGGAAGTTTCATTCTCGAGCAGGATCCGCCCATCCTCCTTTTGCGCCGCTTCAGCCATTCCCGCCAGGATCTCGCCGATCTGGGGTGCGATCTTGTCCGGTTCCTTGACCCGCCAGAACGAGAAAATACGAATGTCGCGCGTGCCCAGCGCGTGCGCGGCCGCGATGCCCCGTTTCATCAGGTCGAAGCGCTTGCGAAAGAGATCGTCGTCGGTCAATCCAAGTTCAGCGAAGTATTTTACATAGAAATCTTCGCGGCTCACCGGCGTCGTTCCCGGAAAAGCGCACTTCAGGACACTGGTATCGAGCACCGATACTCGCAATCCATTCCCGTCCAGCCGTTTTTTCAGCTCGCGCAGCTGGGGGTCGCCCAGCCCTTCGCAATATTGCGTTTTGCCGGGCGTCTGCGCCGACCGCATTTCGAGCCATTGCACGCCATACTGTGTGGCGAACGCGATCGTTTCGTCCACCGTAAGGCCGATTTCGTCGTTGATGGCCGAGATCTGCGAACGATGCAACGGTGTATCGGCGCGCGCCACGGAGGCCGCCAAAGCGGAAGCGAGCAGTTCTCTGCGGGTCATGGCTGAGTATCGTATCACACGAGTCATCAGCTAAAATTGAAATCCCAAGTGAAGACCCGCCTCGAGCAATACTTCCAATTCCGGGAGCTCGGCGCCAACTGGCGTACCGAAATTCTGGCCGGCTGCACCACCTTCGTCACGATGGCGTACATCATTTTCGTGAACCCGTCCATCCTGCACGAAACCGGAATGCCGCTTACGGCGGTGGTCGCGGCGACTTGCGTATGCGCGGCGTTTGGCAGCCTCATGATGGGAATCTTCGCGCGCTACCCCATCGCGCTCGCCCCGGGCATGGGCCTCAATGCATACTTCACCTACACCGTGGTTAAGGGCATGGGCGTTCCATGGGAGACTGCGCTCGGCGCCGTGTTCCTTTCCGGCGTCGCCTTCCTGATTCTCACTCTGGTGGGCGTCCGCCAGATGATCCTCTCGGCCATTCCATTCGAGCTTTACAACGCGGTCGCAGTAGGAATCGGCCTGTTCATCGCCTTCATCGGTCTGCGCAATTCCGGCATCATCGTGGCCAGCCAGGAAACGCTGGTGACCATGGGGAACCTGCGCCATCCCGACACGCTGCTCGCAATTGTGGGACTGCTGCTCATCGGATCCCTGCTCGCATGGAACGTGCGCGGGGCAATTCTGGTGGGAATCCTCGGAACAACAGCGCTCGGCATCGTATTCGGACTGGTGCGATGGCAACCGCAGACTTATTCGTTTCAGGACATCGCCGCCACCGCTTTCAAACTGAACATTCGCGGTGCTCTCAGCTACGGATTGATCGAGATTGTATTCGTGTTCCTCTTCGTGGATCTGTTCGATAACGTCGGCACGCTCGTAGCGGTGGGAAAACAGGCGCGCCTCTTCGATGAGAGCAATCAGATTCCCAGAATCAACCGAATCCTCTACTCCGATGCGGCCGCGACGATAGTCGGATCGCTGGCAGGAACGTCCACCGTGACGAGTTACATCGAAAGCGCGGCAGGCGTTGTCGCGGGCGGCCGCACGGGAGTAACCGCCATCACCACCGGCATCCTCTTCTTAATCGCGATGTTTCTGGCGCCCCTGGCAGGCGCGATCCCAGCCGCCGCGACGGCGCCCGCGCTGATTGTCGTCGGATCATTGATGATTGCGCACGCGGCCGACATCCCCTGGTCGAATCCGGTGCTTGCAATTCCGGCCTTTCTCATCATCCTGACCATCCCGCTGACTTTCAGCATCGCCAACGGACTAGCCTTCGGATTCACCGCCTACGTGATCCTGAAAATCGCCCGAGGCGAATTCCGCAGCGTCAACTGGCTGGTGTACCTGCTGGCGATCCTATTCATCGCCCGCTTCGCCTATCTGGGCAATTCGTGAGACCTTCCGCGGTTGTGTCACCAGTCGCCGTGATTCAAGTCTTGGATGCTCACATTAGCTCGCGTTTACGACAAGCAGGCTTGCGACTTGATTATGCTCTTCCGCGTTTTCGAATCAGACGGTCACGGCGACGCGAGGCCCGACGCTAACCTCCGCACGATCGGTCGGGTCCTCTGGAATCTGTTCGCCGTGCTCAAGCACACTCTCCACAACCATGTGGACGACGTCATCGATATTCTTGAGCGCTTCAGCCTCCGTGGCGCCCCAGGTTGACGCCCCGTGCCGTTCGAGTGCCGGACAGTAAGCATGCCACCCAGCGCGGTTTCCATCGTAATCCTGGTCGGCTTCCACGACCACTTTGAAGTTGTAGGTCTTCATCGGCATTTGTATCCCACTACCGCTCGTACAGCACCGTAAGCTCCCGCAAACGCGCGGCCAAGTCGTCCGTCAGCATCTCGCTTCGATATCGCCAGCGCCAATTCCCGCCCAGCGTGGCCGGTTGATTCATGCGCGCTTCTGTTCCCAGACCCAGCACATCCTGCAACGGAATTAGAGCTGTGTCGGCCACCGACGCGAGCAACGTGCGAATGAACACCCAGTGGATCTCGCGGCCATCGGTGTTCAGATACTTCTTCGCGGATTCGCGCTCTCTGCCAATGTCCTCGGCCGAACGCGTGCTCTCGCCCCGGCCTCGGCTCGTCCACCAGCCCACCGTCGTATCGCAATCATGCGTGCCCGTGTACGCAACCACCTCGCGAGGATAGTTGTGCGGTCGAAAAGTCGGGGCCTGTGGATCGTTGCCGAAGGCGAATTGAAGGACCGTCATTCCAGGGAAACCGAACTCTGCCCGGATCGCTTCTACTTCCGGGGTGATCACGCCCAGGTTCTCGGCCACGATTGGCAACTCGCCCAGAGTCGCGCGAGCCACCTGAAACAGCGCCGATCCCGGCCCCTTCACCCATCGGCCGTGCTCAGCGGTTCGCGCCGGCGCAGGCACTTCCCAGTAAGCTTCGAATCCGCGGAAGTGATCCAGCCTTACCATGTCCACCATATCCAGCACTGCGCGAAACCGGTTCAACCACCATCGATAGCCTTCGGCCGCCAGTCGATTCCAGCGATAAATAGGATTACCCCAAAGCTGCCCGGTGGAACTGAAATAGTCGGGCGGAACGCCCGCGACAACGCTTGGATTGCCGTCGTCATTGAGGTGAAAGTATTCCGGATGCGCCCAAACGTCGGCGCTATCGTGCGCGACGTAAATCGGCAGGTCACCCATGATCCGGACCCGGCGCTCCTGGCAGTACTCTCGCAATTCGCGCCACTGGCTGAAGAACGCGTATTGCCAGAAACTCTGAATCGCGATCTCGTCCGAGAGCTGCTTGCTCCACGCGGCCATTGCGTTGGGTTCGCGCCAGCGGATCGGAGCGTTCCATTGACTCCAAACCCCATGGCCGTAATGCCGCTTCAGCGCCATGAAAAGCGCGAAGTCGTCCAGCCAGTCGCGGTTCAGCTCGCAGAATTGCTCAAAATCATCGCTCTGATCGGAGCTGGCTTTCGCAAAGAATCCGCGGGCGGCCGACTCCAGCCTGGAGGTCTTCCACGGAATGACCCGGGCAAAGTCGACTTCGTCCTCAGGAAACTCCGGCGCGTCCGCGAGATCGAGCCAACCTTGCTGTTCCAGTTTCTCAAGGCTGATTAGCAGAGGATTTCCTGCCAGCGCCGAAAAACACTGATAGGGCGAATCGCCGAATCCGGTCGGCCCTAGCGGCAGCACCTGCCATAAAGTTTGAGCAGCGCCGGCCAGAAAATCGACGAAGCGATACGCCGCAAGCCCAAGGTCGCCTATTCCGTAAGGGCCCGGCAGCGAAGTGGGGTGCAGCAGAACACCGCTGGATCGAGGAAACCTCATGCGCCTACTAACTAACTTAAGCCACAGGTGCACACAGATGCTGGCTACAGAGTTCCCCGCAATACGCCGATCAAATGCTCGGATACTTGTGTCTCGATGATCATCACCCGCTCACCACTTCGAATATCCATCGGCGGAGGCGGTACCGACCTGCCGTCCTACTATTCGCGGTTTGGTGGATTTGTGATCGCCGCCGCGATCAATAAACATATTTATGTCGGGATCAACGAGACTTTCAGCGGTGGATATTTTCTGAAATACTCGTCTCTCGAGCATGCCGTCAGCGTCGACGACATCCGGCATCCGCTGATTCGCGAAGCGCTGCGGCTGCATGAAGTGCCCGCGCCGATTGAAGTGGTCAGCATGGCCGACATCCCGGCCGGTACCGGGCTCGGCTCATCGGGCGCGTTCACCGTGGGCCTGCTGCGCGCCGTGCACGCCTTGAAGCGAAAGTATGTGGATCCAGCGGTGGTCGCTGAAGAAGCCTGCAAAATCGAGATCGAAACTCTGCAGCAGCCGGTCGGCAAGCAGGATCAGTACATCGCGGCGTACGGCGGTCTGGCCTGTTTCGAATTTCACGAAGACGGTCAAGTCACCGTCAATCCGCTCAACATCAGCAACAGTACGCTGTACGATCTTGAGGAACATCTGCTGATGTTCTTTACCGGATATTCCCGAAATGCTTCGGCTGTGCTAGATGACCAGAAACTGCGCTCCGACATGGGCGATGAAACCATGCTCGAAAACCTGCACTTCACCAAGCAGCTCGGCCTGTGCATCAAGCTGGCGCTGGAGCAGGGGAACGCGCGCCGGTTCGGCGAGCTGATGCACGAACATTGGCTGCATAAGAAGGACCGCTCGCCCGGCACCAGCAATGAACGCATCAATCGCTGCTACGAGATCGGCCGCGACAATGGCGCGATCGGCGGCAAGCTGGTTGGCGCGGGCGGCGGAGGGTTCCTGCTGTTCTATGCGGACGACAGCGACGCGCTGCGGCGCGCCATGGCGAAAGAGGAGCTTCGCGAGGTTCGTTTCGGCTTCGATCATGAAGGCGCCAAGCTGCTCACGCGCGAGTAATCCGATGCAATGCGTGATTCTCGCCGGCGGATTGGGAACGCGAATGCGTCCGTATACCGATACTTGCCCCAAGACTCTGCTTCCCGTGAACGGCCGTCCGTTCGCTTATCACCAGTTGGAATGGCTCGCTGCGCAGGGCATAACTGAAGTGGTCTATTCGATCGCTCACCAGGGCGAGTTGATTCGGCGTTACTGGGAGTCAGAACTGTCGCCAGTTGAATCCATTCGATTTGTCGATGAAGGCCCTGAACTTCGCGGTACCGGTGGAGCGTTGCGGCTCGCTCGAGAGCAAGGCGTGCTCGAAGAATCCTTCTTCGTCATCTATGGCGATTCCTTCCTGCCTGTCAGCTTTGGGCCCATCTGGGATGCATTCCACGTCAGTGGACTGCCGGCGCTGATGACAGTGCTCCGAAACGAGGGCCGTTGGGATCGCAGCAACGCAATCTACGAAAACGGCCGCGTCAGGCTTTACGACAAG
>JBGPSX010000019.1:0-18118 GCA_041490325.1 Bryobacteraceae bacterium
AATGCGATCCATTTATTGTCCGGGCTGAAAATCGGGGCACCGCCGACTCCCGGGATCTGAAACGCTTCTCCTCCCGGCCGATCCATCCGCAGGAACCATACATCACCATCCGCTCCTGCGGCCTTGCGTGTCGAGTGGAAAGCCAGGAGTTTTCCGTCATCGCTCCATTTCGGCGCGGAAGCGTTGAACACTGGGCTGGCCAATCGCGTGGCGGGCGCAGATCCATCGGAGGGACTGATCCAGAGTTCGGTGTGCCGCTGATTCTCGGCCTCAATGATGCTGTTGCGCACGAACACAACGAAGCGACCGTCGGGCGAGATGGCAGGCGTCGAGGCAGTCTCGATCCGGTAGTAATCGTCGAGAGCGATTGGCCTGGCGGCGTCCGATCGTGCGACGGCGAGGCTAAGAATCAGCAGCGCGCCCAATTGTTTCATGGGCGGAATTATATCAAGCGCTTAGCTTGCTCTGGCGATGCGGTGAAAAATCAGGCCACCAAACGATTATTGGAAACGCGCCCTTTGGTCACGGCCAGCGGTCCGGAGTGCACAAATCGACGTTGACGGTTTCCAGCCCCTAACCGAGCCGCGACCAAAGGAAGCGGTCCACAACATTCTGACCAACATTTCGAGTATTTCGCCAGCCGTTATTCCTGGCGTAGCGCGACGATGGGGTCGACACGCGTGGCCCGATGCGCCGGCGACCATAGAGCGACGGCGGCAACGGCGGCCAATAGCAACGGGACTGCGGCAAACGTCAACGGATCGACCGGCGCAACGCCAAAAAGCAGGCTCTTGATCCAGGTGGAGAGAATCGCAGCCGTTGCGAGGCCGGCCACGATCCCGGAGCCCGTCATGATGGCTCCCTGGCGAAAAACTTGGGCGAAGATTTGCGACGGTTGCGCGCCCAACGCGACGCGCAGTCCGATTTCGCGAGTGCGCTGCGAGACCAGGAAGCTGGTGACGCCGTATAGTCCGATGGCGGCGAGAAGCAGCGCGGTTGCGGCGAACGACGTCAAGAGCATCATCTGGAATTGTCTGGCCGTAAGTGATGAGGCTACGTAGTCGCTCAGGCGCTTTACTTCGTAGACTGCCCGGCCCGGTTCGATGGAGCGTATCTTTTCGCGGACGGCTTCAGCCAACCGCATAGGGTCGCCGGTGGTACTGAGAAGATATTGAGGGCCCGGACAGTAAGAGGGCAGCTGACACCAATAGATAGTCGGTTTGGAGTCCTGCGCATAGCCATACTTGCGGACGTCTCCAACTACGCCGATGATTTCCGAGCGGGCAGACCCGACCTGGATGTGCTCACCTATCGGACTCCTCCCCGTGAAGAAGCGCTGCGCCACGGAATTACTGACCAGAGCATATGAGGGCGCCTTGGGATCGAGCGTCAATTCGCAAACGTGGCCGGCGAGCATCGGAATGCCGAGCAGCCGAAAGTAGTCTGGAGTTACGGTTTCCATGTCGGCGAACATTTTTTCTCCCTGTGAATCGGAGTCGCGGCCGGTAATCTGGAATTGCTGCTGGAATTGTTCGCCGCCTCCAGGGAGTCCGATGGTGATGGCAGTGGCTTGGACTCCGGGAATGGTCCGGACGACGTCGAGGGTACGATTCATTCGCTGAGCAACTCGCGGCCGGTTGCCTACTTCGCCCCAGCTTGCGCTGATCTGGAAAGCCAGAACGTGCTCGGACTTGAAGCCTAACGACACCTGTCCCAGGCTCGAAAGAGTTCGGATCAGCAGTCCCGAACCCACCAGCAGCACAATGGCGAGCGCGATTTGGGCGCTGACGAGGAATCGCTCGATGGCGTGCCGGCCGCCAACTTGGGTGCGCGAACCTTGGGCGAGCATGCCCGCAACCTCGCGACGGGTGGCTCGTGCGGCGGGGATTAAACCAAATAGGATGGTCGTCAAAATACTGAGAGAGAGTGTGAAGAGCACAATGCGCCAATCCAGCCGGATCTCCTCGGCGCGCGGCAGAAGTGAAGCGGCGCGACGAAACAGGCTCGCTCCCACAATGGAGAGGCCGAGGCCCAACAGCGCGCCCGGAATCGCCAGGCAAAATGCTTCGAGCAGCAACTCGCGAATCACCTGGCTGCGCCGGGCTCCTAGCGAGAAGCGGACGGCGATTTCACGCTCGCGGCGATTCGCTTGCGCGAGCAGCAGACACGCCACGTTGGCGCAGGCGATCAACAACACCAGCGACACCGCTCCGAAGAGGATCCAAAGCGACCTCCTGACACCGCCAATGGATTGCTCCTTGAGCGGCTCAACTACAGCGGTCCAATTCTGATCCGTGGCGGGGAATTGCAGCGCGAGTTGTCCTTGCACCGCACCAAGGTCGGCTTGTGCGGCTTCCGGCTTAACGCCGTCTCTCAGCCGGCCGACCGTGATGTCGAAGCGAGCCTCACGATTGCGCATCACGACGTCGGGCAGTTTGTAGGGAATCCAGAAATCCACGTTGACGGCAGGAAATTGGACTGAATCCGGAACGACACCTATGATCGGATAACCGGTGCGGCCGATCATGAGCTGCTTGCCAATCACTTGCGGGTCAGATGCGAACCGCCGGCGCCAAAGGCGCTCACTCAAAACCGCGGCATTCGGACCGTTGGCAAGGTTTTCTTCCGGAGTGAAGTTCCTCCCGATCAAGGGAAGCGTGGCCAGAACAGAAAAGAATCGTGGCGAAACTCGCGCGCAGACCAGCATTTCTGGAAGTGATCCGGAAGTCTCGGCGACATTCTCGGTATAGGCGCCAGCGATTCCGGTGAACGTTTTGTTCATCCGGTTCCACTCTTCGACGCGAACCGGCGCGACCATGCCCCGCGGCACTTTCTTGCGCGGATTGCTTTCAAAGATCGCCATCAGCCGGTCGCCATCCGGATACGGCAGCGGCTTCAGCAAAACAGCGTCAATGACAGAAAAGATAGCGCTGTTTGCGCCGATGCCGAGCATCAAGGTGAACACGACCGCCAGAAAGAAGGCCGGGCGTTTCAGAAGGCTGCGATAAGTTCTGGAAATGGCGCGGAGCATTAGCAGTTAGACGTGGCCAGGGCGGACCGGTTAGGCGGCTACGAGGTGGTTGAAGACGTGCTGAAGCCCGCTCCCTTTGGTCACGGCTTGGCCGGCGTAGTGATCGGTCAGCGGGTAAGTGCGGTTGATACGGGTACGCGAAAATGCGGTTGATACGGGCAAAATACAATGAGTGCGCAAGGCCCCTAGCTGAGCCGTGACTGCAAGGAGCGGTTTTCAGCACTCCGCTAATACGTCGGCAACCGCCGCTGCCGCTTTGGCGCAGTCATCGCGGGTCACGTCGAAATGCGTCACGGCGCGGATCTCGCCTGCGCGGGCGGCGGTGTTCATGAGGACGCCTCGCTGCTTTAGTTGCGCGAGGAACTCGGTGGTGCTGAGTCCGGTGCCATCGATGTTGAAGACCATGATATTGGTCACGACGCGCTTGGCGTCGAGCTGAATACCGCGCAACTTGCCGATCTCGGCGGCCAGGAAGCGGGCATTCAAGTGATCTTCGCCTAAGCGGTGCGGCATTTCTTCCAAAGCGATGAGTCCGGCCGCGGCCAGCACTCCGGCCTGACGCATGGCGCCGCCAAGCCGCTTCCTGTAGGCGCGGCCGCGTTCGATATCGTGCGCGGTTCCGACCAGCATAGATCCCACCGGCGCGCCGAGGCCCTTCGATAAACAGAACATCACGCTGTCGGCGGGCGCGGCAAGGTCTCGCACCGGGCGGTTGAGATGACAGGCTGCGTTGAAGATCCGCGCTCCATCCAGGTGAACTTTAATGCCCAGCGCGTGCGCCTCATCGCAAATCTCCTGGAACACGTCCATCGGATAGACGGTGCCGCCGGCCATGTTGTGAGTGTTTTCGATTTCGATCAAGCCGGTGGGCGCGCAATGTGGACTCTCGATGCGGACGGATGTTTGGATGTCCTTCCATCGCAAGATGCCGTCCTCAACGTAGACGGGACGAATCAGGCAGCCCGCGAACCAGGCTGTCATCGACAACTCCCAATCGAGAATGTGCGCGCGCGATTCGCAGACTACTTCCTGGCCATGCTCGGTGTGGATCTTGATGGCGACGACATTGCCCATCGTGCCGCTAGGAACGAACAGTCCTGCTTCTTTCCCCAGGATCTCCGCTGCCCGCTGCTCCAGGTGGTTGATGGTTGGATCTTCGCCGTAGACGTCGTCGCCGACATCGGCATCCATCATGGCGCGGCGCATGGCGGGAGTGGGACGGGTAACGGTATCGCTCCTGAGATCGATCATGTGATAAATTCGGCGAACACTTCGTTCGAAAGTAGCACGCCGCGCTTCGTGAGGCGCAACTGTTGGCCATCCCGCGCGAGCAGTCCCTCGGCGAGAAAACGTTGAATGGGCGCGTCGAACTTGCGCCATTCTTCGGGGCGTGGCTGAATGCCTTGTTCGAGCCGCAGGCCGACGAAGAAGCGTTCTTCAGACTGATTGGCGGCGAGAGAGCTCGATTCGGGCGATTGGGCTTGCCGGATTCTCTCGACGTACTCCTGCGGCGACTCGACGTTTTCAGTACGGCGCGCGCCGTCGTAGGAATGCGCGGCGGCGCCGAAGCCGGCGTACGGTTCCAGGCGCCAATACTTCAGATTGTGTAAAGATTCGAAGCCGGGGCGCGCGAAGTTCGAGATCTCGTAGCGCGGGGTTCCCAGGCGCTGCAATTCGGCGGCGGCAATTTCGTACATCTCGGCCGTCAAGTCGTCGCCAGGGACGTCTGGCGCGCCGTAGCGCTGGCCGTTGAGCAGGACCTCATGTCCCAGACGGCTGTCATCATCGACCTCGAGCATGTACACCGAAACATGCGGCGGCTCGAGCCTTTCAATCCAATGCAGCGATTCGCGCCATGAGGCCAGGTTCTGTCCAGGAAGTCCGGCAATCAGGTCGATGTTGACGTTATCGATGCCAGCCTCTCGGAGCAGGCCGACCTCGCTCGCGACGATTTCTGCGGTGTGTTTGCGTCCGGTACGCGCCAACTCGCGTTGCACGAAAGACTGCACTCCCAGGCTCACCCGATTGATCCCCGCCCTGGCCCACTCGTCCGCTCGTTCGCGCGTGAAGCCGCCCGGCGCCGCTTCAATGGTCGCTTCACGCCACGGCCGTCCGGGAATCGCCGGCAAGATTCTCTCCAGGTCACGCCCTTCAAGACGGCTCGGCGTACCGCCGCCCAAGTAGACTGTCTCAGGCCGCCATGGCCAATCTTTCGAACCAATCTCGGTTGATACGGCATCCAGATAATCGCGTTCGAGTTCCCGAGTGAAAACACCCGAGGCGAAGTTGCAATACGTGCATTTCTGCGCACAAAAAGGATAGGAGATGTAGACGCCTGGCATTTACAGGGCGACTTCTTCGCCCAGTTGCTTGATGATCGCTTCCTGGATCAGTTCGGTGAGAGTCTGGCCGGTACTTTGAAGAACGAACGCGCTTTGGGCACTGTCCCAATCCAGCTTGTAACTCTTCGAATGCGCCGAGACCCAAATCTGGTACACGGGCGAGTTAGGGCTGATAACGAATTTTCCTGGAGGCTGCTCGAACTCGATAGCCAGGGCGCCCGAGTTGAAATCGACCTCGAATTCGGCCTCCTCAGTTGCCGCGGCCAAGCGCTGGTAGAGAGCCTGAAGTGCTTCGTCTGCTCTCCTTTTGAATTCCTGATCGTCCATTGAAGGTGCCCTGAACCTTGATTCTAGCTGAATTCGGTCGTCCGAATTACTGCGACTTTGGAGCTGCGGCGATCATCTGCTACTCTTGGACCGTTGACGTTGGCGCCACTTACATGCCTTTATGGAAGCAGCCTGTTTAAGACATACTGAGATTCCCCACACCTCCCGGCTGTTTTCCGATTTCCAGTACCATTTCGATCGGGTTGCGCCTTTTTATAGGCACAATCCCGGCGATCCGTCTTCCTATGCCGCCGCCGCGAAGGAACTGGCGTATCCGGACGAACGGCGCGCACAGTTGGTGGCGGCGTTGCGTCCGCGGAATGGCGAAAGTGCGGCGCTGGAGTTGCTGGCGCGCTCCGGGACGGTGGCCGTCGTTACGGGCCAGCAGGTCGGTCTGTTCACCGGACCGGCGTACACAATCTACAAGGCACTGACGGCCGCACGATTGGCGGCGAAATTGACGGAGCAAGGCATTCCGGCGGTCCCGATTTTTTGGCTCGCAACCGAGGATCACGATTACGCCGAAGTAAATCACAGCTTCGTATTTGGCGCCGATCATCGCCCCATCTCGCTGAGCGTGAATGGCGCCAGCGCGGGGACTGCGGAGCGTCCGGTTGGAACCATTCCCATCGCCGCGCCTCCGGTGGATCGTCTCCATCAGGCGCTGGCCGGTTTTCCTGACGGCGAAGAGGTAACAAACCTGGTTCGGCAAGCTTACCAGCCGGGTGTCACGTTAGGCGCGGCATTTCAATCGCTGCTGGAGCGTCTGCTCGCAAAGTTCGGATTATTGTTTGTCGATCCTCTGGATGAAGCCGTGCGGAAACTCGCGGCGCCCGTGCTGCGAGACGCTTTGCGGGATGGCGAAAGATTGAACCAGAAGCTTCTGGAGCGCAACCGCGAACTGGAAGCTGCGGGTTATCACGCGCAGGTGCACGTCGAGCAGAAAACGTCGCTCGCTTTCCTTCTGGAAGGAGACCGCCGCCTCACGTTGCGCCGCGTGAACGGCGAGTATGCTTCGAGGGATCGCCGCCATTCCGCTCAGCAGTTGATGGATCTTGCCGAGCATCTCTCACCGAATGCGCTGTTGCGGCCCGTGGTCCAGGATTACGTGTTCCCCACTATCGCCTACGTCGGCGGCCCGGCGGAGTTGGCTTACATGGCGCAATCGCAGGTGTTGTATCAGGATCTGCTGGGGCGTATGCCGGTAATGCTGGCGCGAAGCGGTTTCACTCTGCTCGATGCGAAAGTCGCAAAACTGATGACGCGCTATGGGCTCTCGCTTCCCAGTTTTTTCAGCGGCGAGGACGGCGTTCGCGAACTGATCGCGCGAAAATTGGTTCCGGAATCGCTGGTGCAAGAGTTTGCTGAGTTGCAGAAAACGACCGCGCAGTCTCTGGATCGCTTGCGTAATCATCTGGTGTCGTTCGATACCACGCTGGACTCGGCCGCGGTCAAGAGTCGAGCGAAGATTCTATACCAGATTTCGAAGCTCGAGCGGAAGACCGCGCGCGAGACCCTGCGGCGCAATGAGCGCGCTACCTCGGACGCGAGTTACATGTCGGGACTTATTTATCCGGAGAAACACTTGCAGGAGCGCTTCTATTCCATCTTGCCGTTCGTCGCCAAGCACGGGCTCGCGCTAATGGACGTGCTGTACGATAACGTCAATCTCGATTGTCCGGATCACAAAATTCTGGTGATCTGAAACCCTTTCATGAGAATCAATACCGTCAAGAAGGCGCTAGCCGAGGGCAAGGTTCAGCTCGGCACAGGATTTGGGAATCTTCGCTCGCAGGATGTCGTGCGCATTTTCGCTGACGCTGGCTTCCAGTGGGCGTTTATCGACACTGAGCACGGCGGTTTCGATCTTGAGACCGTGCAGGATATCTGCCGCATATCGGCGCTGGTGGGTCTGTGTCCGGTGGTGCGAGTGGCTGAGCTGCAGTATTCACTCGTCGCGCGAGCGCTGGACGCTGGCGCGCAAGGCATTCTGTTTCCTCGCGTCGAATCTCCCGAGTTGCTCGAGAAGGCCATCAGTTGGACCAAATTTCCGCCTATGGGCGTGCGTGGCTACGGATTGACGCCCCTGCAGGTGGATCACGCGCTTGCGACCATCCCCGAAGTCATCCAGCATGTGAACGCGAACACCATGGTGGTGCTACAGATTGAAACGGTCCGAGCCGTGGAGATGCGCAACGAGCTGCTGTCGGTACCGGGCGTCGATGTGGTCATGATCGGTCCGGCGGACCTGTCGGTGTCACTCGGCGTAGGCGGCGAGTTCCAGCATGCCAAAGTCGTGGACGCGATGGAGAAGATCCGCGACAGTTGCGTGGAGCATGGCGTAGCGCCGGGAACGCAGACGCGATCGATTCCACAAGCCAAGTTCTGGCGTGAGCGTGGGATGCTCTTTCTCGGCTGCAGCAACGAGACGACCATGCTGTATGACCGGGCCTGCGAAATCGTGCGTGAGCTAAGCTGAGGCTGGTATACTCGAAATCGTCGACGAACGTCCTCATTGCTGGAGTGGCGGAACTGGCAGACGCACGGGACTCAAAATCCCGCGGCCTTCACTGGTCATGAGAGTTCGACCCTCTCCTCCAGCACCAACTTTCAATAATTTACGGTCACTGCCGCTCGCCGGCTGCAAAATCGACAGTTGTTAAACTGCGAAATTGACTCGAAATCCTGTTGTCAACACTGCCGGTCTTGGGACGGATGCGATCGCGCAAACCGTGAATCCCGCTCTTTCGATCGGCCGAACCTTGCGCGCTTCCACCAGGCAGAGCTCATCCATTGCCAGATTCAGCGCCAGGACCTGCTCGCCGTCCACAGAAACCAATTGCATTTCTTCATACAAGGTATGCGTTCCCCGTGCGCCTGCGCGCTTTTGGAGCATGCGAGAGCGGGCATGAGCTGATCCAACGCCTGCTTGTCTCAGTCTCGCCAGCGTCGCAGCAGACCTGTAAGCTCGCCCTCGGCGGCCATGCGCTCGATCTTATCACCACGATCCAGCGCCACGGGATTTCCCGAGTTCCTGCATGTATCGACCTTAACTCCCGGCCTTGGACCGATGCATCACACAACGGTTCCGTCGTCCGATAAGAAGCAAGTAGCGCGACCGGGCTGAACCGTGCCGGTACGGGCGCGTTGCGGCTTGCCATGAACTCCCTAAAGGGTTACTTCTCCCGCGAACCGGAGGCCGATGGTGTCCAACACCGGATCACCAGCCTGTTTCTGGAGGGCATCGCACGACATGCAGTGGAAGGAGACAAGGCCGACTACGAGCGGTTTCGCGAGGACATGGACAAGTGCTCGGCTAGTCTGTCGCCCGTGACGCCGACCTCCGAGTTGCTGGTGTTGGTCGGAGGAGCTCTGCGGACCATGGAAGACTACAATCAGCGCACCAGCAAGTTCGTCCACCGGCAAAGCACGGACCTGCAACATATGGTCTCCATGCTCACTCAAGCCTTGATCACCGTCGGCTCCAGCAGTGAACACTCGGTAAACCGGCTCCAGGATATCGAGAAATCTCTCGAAGGCACACATGTGGTGAAGGATATTCAGACTCTCAAGCTTCGGTTGAGTGAATGCCTGGAAGCAGTTCGCGAGGAAGCTAAGCGGCAAAAGCAGGATGGCCAGAGCGCGCTCGTTACGCTGCAGCAGGAACTAGGCAGCTCCGGCGAACATCTGGATACTCCCCCCATTGCGCCTGAGACGGATGCGGTCACCGGACTGGCGGGCACAGTTGAAGCGGAGCGGGCCATCCGTACCGCTCTCGTCTCGCCAGCGGATAAATTCCTGCTGGTAGCAGTGTGCAGCCGCGTTCTAGCGTTCAACGCGCGCTTTGGATATGCGGTTGGAGATCGTGTCCTGGCGGCACTCGCGGAACAATTTCGGAAGGGCTTGTCGGCACGCGATCAGGTCTATCGATGGCATGGGCCGGTGTTGGTGGCTTTGCTGGAGAGAACGGAACCTATCGATCGAGTTCGCGCGGAGATCCGTAGCTTCGCCGATACGCGGCTGGAGAAGACCATTGAGGTCGGCCAACGCACGGTTCTGCTTCCCATATCCGCCACCTGGGTGGTGTTTCCGGTAGAGCCGCCACTGCCCGTGTTTCTAAAACAAATGGAGTTGTTCACAGCGGCTCAGCTCCGCCGCGAGAAAGCCAGTAATCCATGAACCTGACCTGATCCGCTGCAACCGCGCCCACGATCAACCCACCTGAAAAACTCTTTCGAGCCGCCGCCCGCGAAAATCTCGTGCATGCCACGCCGGACGTTGGCCGATTAGTTTTGAACCAAACCTTTCATACCCTTCGGCAGAATAGTGCGCGCTTTTCCGTTATGGCGAGAAATGGCCTGCAGGAGTGCCGCCTTAGTGATCGGTTTGGTAAGGTGCTCGTCACAACCAGCGGCCAGGGTCCGGCCGGCTGCTTCCGTCACGGTTTGGGCCGTCAACGCCAGGATAGGTATCGGATGGGCATGAGTTTTCGCTTCCCATTGGCGAATAGCCCGAGTGGCCTCCAGGCCGTCCATCACTGGCATTTGGATATCCATGAACACCAGATTGGGATGGCCGGAGACAACTTTGTCGAAGCCGATTTGTCCATTTTCAGCGAAATCCAACGCGAAGCCGCAGTCCTTGAGATATGCCTTGATCAACGCGACATTGTCCGCGCAGTCTTCCACAATCAGGATACGGGTGAGCGGCTGTTGTGGTCCTCCAGGGCCCGGTGGCGGAACCGCCATCGCCGCCGGTTCGATGGACTGCGAAGTTCTCAAATCCTGGTGGATCACGAATGGTCCCGAAAGAAAGAATGTGCTTCCCTTACCCAACTCACTCGTACAACCTATTTGCGCACCCATCAACTCCGCCAAGCCCCGGCTAATGGCCAATCCGAGACCTGTTCCGCCATATTTGCGCGTAGTGGAGGCGTCGGCCTGAGTGAAGCGCTCAAAAATCATTTCCGTTTTGTCCGCGGCGATTCCGATCCCGGTATCCACGACGTTGAATCGCAGCCAACCCGCCACTCCTCCAGGGTCCAGTTGCACTCGCAGAATGACGCCGCCCCGCTCTGTGAATTTCAGCGCGTTCCCAACCAGATTGATGAGAATCTGCCGCAGGCGATTCGGATCCCCAACCAGTCCCAATGGGACGCCCGGCAGAATCTCCAGGGTGAGTTCCAAACCACGTTCCTGCGCCCGCGAAAACAACATCTCGGTGGTCTTTTTGAGCAGAGCGCTTAGATCGAAGCCGATCGATTCCAATTCGACGCGCCCGGACTCGACCTTGGAAAAGTCCAGGACATCGTTGATCAGGTCCAGGAGATTCAACCCGGCTCTTTGACACAAATGAACGTGGGCGCGCTGCTCCTCGCTGAGCGAACTCTCCGAGAGCAGGTCGGCCATCCCGATAATGGCATGCATGGGAGTCCGCATTTCATGACTCATAGTGGTCAGAAATTCGCTCTTGGCGAGATTCGCGGATTCAGCCGACGCTTTGGCGCGCTGTAGATCTGCCTCCGCACGCTGGCGTTTGATCACTTGCCCGAGCTGTGCGCCAATGTGCTCCGCAATGCTCAAGAACTCCTCATCGGGCTGGACGGCTTGAAGTGAAAAGAACTCCATAACTCCGGCGATCTTCTGCTCCACCAATATCGGAAATGCGAATCCGGAGCGGAGTCCAGCCTCGCCCGCGGCACGGGTGCGCTCCGACCCGGGCTCTTCGTCCGTCAGATTGACGATCCACTGCGGCTTTCCGGAAGCCAGAACGGAACCAGGCAGTCCTGATCCGGGGGCTACAGGACCGCGGTCGCTGGCCTCCCTGAATGCCGCGAACCGGCCATTTTCTTCGATATGCCAGAGCCCGGTTGAAATCAATTCCTCCGGCGAGTGGTTCGTCCCTAGATAAGCATGCCCTACCGGCCAACCGGTGTGCGAGCAAATCCGGTCGAGACAAATCTGAGCGGCGGGTTCGATGCTGGAGGATTGGTTGGCGGCTACCGCCACCGATTGCAGCAGCCGAACCAGCGTGGTCTGTTTCTGGCGCGCTTGCTCGGCGCGGCGCCGCTCGCTGATATCGCGCACGAACGCGTTAAAGCTCAAGGCGCCTCCCACGCGAACCGGCCAGACCATCGCTTCCACGGGAAATTCGTGGCCATCGCGATGCAAGGCCAGTAACTCAATCTCCCGATTGAGCAGAGATTCCTGCGCGGTGGTCAGGAAATGCTCCACGCCCTGCGCGTGGGCCTCGCGATATTCGGGGGGAATCACGGTATCGCATAGGAGGCGTCCCATGACTTCCGCGGCGGCGAATCCGAAGGTCCGCTCGGCCGCTGGATTCCAAGCCGTGATCGCGCCGCCGGGGTCCATGCCGATGAACGCATCTTTGGCCGTCTCAAGGATCATGCGGTTGTGCTGGTTTTGTTCCCGCAACAATTCTTCGCTATTTTTCAGCGCCGTAATATCCCTGGAGATAACGGCGAGCCCGGATACCTGCCCGCCACGGTCAAACATCGGCGCTTTCGTTGTCGACATCCAAGACATGCCCCCCTGGGGCTTCTGGAGCTGCTCGATCCGATCCGCCTCGGGCCGGCCGGACCTCACGATTCCTGCCTCCTCGAGGCGCCAGCGGAGCGCGTCTTCGGTTTTGAAATAGTCCGCATCGCTCCTCCCAATGCACTCCGCGGGGTCGTTCGTTCCGAGCGTTCGCGCGTGCGCCAAGTTGACCCGGATGAAGCGCGACTGACAATCCTTGAAATAAATCGGGTCGGGAATGTTTTCCATCAGGGCGCGCAATAATCCACGCTCGTGGTCGATCTCTTTGACCAATCTAAATTGGACTATGGCGGCGCCGACCTTGGCTCTGAGGTCAAGCGGCTCCCAAGGCTTGGCGATGTACGCGAAAATCTGCCCGCTATTGACTGCTTCGGTGAGCGCGCTCATGTCGGCATATCCGGACATCATGACCCGCGTGGCCCTCGAAGTCTCTCTCACACTCCGCAGAAACTCGTGCCCGCTAACACCGGGCATGCGCTCATCGCACAGTATTACCGCCATGTCATGTTCCGAGGCCAGCCGTAGAGCAGTCTCGGCGTCACTGGTCGTAAACACCTCGTAGTCTTCTTCGAAAAGGTGTTCCAGCGACGTGAGTATGAGCGGCTCATCATCCAGGATTAACAGCTTTTCTTTCATTTGCCCCTCTGCAGTTCAAGATCCAGCGGAATCTTGACAATGAATTCCGTACCCACTCCTTCTTCGCTTTGAACCTCGATCGAGCCGCCGTGGTCCTGAACAATTCCGTAGGAGATCGCTAATCCCAAGCCGGTACCCTTACCGATCGGCTTGGTAGTAAAGAACGGGTCGAAGATCTTGCTTCGGATTGCTTCCGGAATACCCGCTCCGCTGTCCCGAACGGCGATTACGAAAGCCTGGGGAGTCTGGCTGGTGGCAATGACAATCTTTCCCTCCCCCACAATGGCGTCCACGGCATTGCCAATCAGGTTCATCAACACCTGGTGGAGCCGGCCAGCATAACAATACAGCGAGCGTGCCTGTACATAATTTTTTTCTACGTGGATGCGGCCGTTCATCTTGTGCTTCAACAAGAGCAGAACAGCATCGATCGTCTCCACTATGTCCACGGTCTTGAACTCTCCTTCATCCAGCCGGGAAAAAGTTCGAAGATCCTGCACCAGTTCTTTCACGCGGTCCAGGCCTTGCCGCATCTCTCCCAGGCGGACCCGTACCTTCCGCAGCGTCCCGAGAGAAGGTTCGGAGAGCTGCGGCTCCATCTCGGGGACTAGACCATCCAGCCCGCTCTCGACGATGAACAGGTTGTTCACCACGAAGGCCAGGGGATTGTTGATCTCGTGAGCAATTCCGGCAACCAATTGCCCAAGGGAGGCCATTTTTTCGGTTTGGATCAGTTGGGTCTGGGTTTCCTTTAGCTTGCGGTTCGCCTCTTCCCGGCCTTGATGGGCCTGAACCAACTCTTCGGCCATCGCGGCGCGCGTCTCAGCCACCGCGCGTGCGGCCAGGGCCTGCAACGTCTCCATTTCTTTGGTCTTGAGTTCATCGATGATGCGACGGTTCTCTTCCTGGAAGAACCTCCGGCGCATGAGGGCCTGGATGCGGGCTCGCAAAACGGCCAAGTCGCTGGACTTGCTGACGAAATCATCGGCCCCGGCTTCGAGGCCGCGGTTCAAGTCTCCCTTATTCGCGCTCGCAGTCAATATGATGACGGCCACGGCGCTCTCCAGCGTCTGGCGCATTGCGGCAATCTGCCGGCACACTTCGATGCCGTCCATCTCGGGCATCACTAGGTCCACCAGAACGCAGTCGAATCGCTCATTCACCAACCGGGTTAGCCCCTCCATGCCACTGGTCGCGCTCACGACCTCATAACCTAGGTCCCGCAGTTCCGTGCTAAGGAATGCGAGATAGGTGGGGCCGTCGTCAATGGCCAATATGCGGGCGGGCCGGAAGTCGGAGTCTTGTGGATTCAGAATGGCTGGTTGGACCGGCGTTTTGCGCAGCAGCGCGCGGATACGCGGCAACAGGACTCGGGGGCTCTCGGACTTGGAAACGTAGTCGTCCGCGCCGCTTTCCAGACTTTGCATCTCGGCTAATTCCGGGGCTGCTTCTGTCAGCATCAGAATCGGTATGCCCCGGGTGTTCAAGTTCATGCGAATGCGCCGGCAAAGCTCGTCCCCGGACATTCCCGGCAGATGATAGTCGACCAGGATCAGATCGGGGAGAGGGTGGCTCAGGGCGGCCAAAGCCGCCTCCGCGGTGTCGACAATGCAGACTTCGCAGCCCTCCTCCTCCAGCAGCAGGCGCAATTTGAAGGCTTGCGTCGCTGAATCCTCCACCAGCATGACTCGGAACGTGCGTTCCATCAGTTTGTCTCCTCGCTGGGCGACACTAATTCCAAAACTCTGGGGGCAATCGCCGGCAGCGGCAAGGACTCGCAAACGGCCCCCATCCGGACGGCGGCCGCGGGCATTCCGTATACCACCGCCGTCGACTCATCCTCGGCGATCGTGTATCCACCGGACCGGCGAATATCCAGGAGACCTGACGCGCCATCCTCCCCCATGCCGGTTAACAACACTCCTAGCGCACCGGCGCCCAGATCTCTCGCCATAGACTGAAGCAGCGCCGTCCCGGAGGGCCGCTGAAACGATATTGGATCTCCTGTATCCAGCCGCAGCCGCCCAGCGTTCAATCGCAGGTGTCGCTCGGCCGGAGCCATATGCAGCGCCCGGGCAACGGGGATGCAACCGTCATTAACCAGAGTGACCGAAAACGGACAAAGTTCGTCCAGCCAGGAAGCGAAGCCCTCCAGGAAGCTAGCCGTCATGTGCTGGACTAACAGTATGGGCAAAGGGAAGGCCGGTCCCAGCGCTCCCAGCAGTTGTACCAGGGCGGGCGGACCGCCCGTGGAGCAGACAATCCCCAGCATCTTGAACTTGCCTGGGCCACCGTTCCGAGGCAGCGGGCTACGGCCCTTCGCTGAATGAGGTTCGCGGTTGCTATGTTGCCGAACCAGCTTGACCTGGCTCATGATGACCAATTGCGTACATAAGCGTTCGGCCAGGGCTTCGTAGTCGGCGTTGGTGGTCCCAACGGGCTTCTCAAGGACCGCCAAAGCGCCCGCCCGCAGCGCCTCCATGGCGGTGGCATTCCATTTCGTGGATTCGACGCTGGCGGCGACCACCACAATGGGTACCGGCTTTTTCGACATGATCCGCCGGGTGGCCTCGAGTCCATCCATGCCGGGCAGCCGGATGTCCATCGCAATGACATCCGGCGAGAGCTGTTCGATTATCCCCAACGCATCCTCGGCGCTGGCCGACGCCGCACAGACCTCCAGCCTGGGGTCGCGCCCGATACTGTATTCGAGCAGCGCCCGGACAACGGCCGAATCCTCGACGATCATGACCCGGATTTTTTTCATATCAGTTGCCCGATCGCCTCCAGCAACTCCGTTTGATCGAACTTGCGCTTCACCACGTATGCGTCTGCTCCGAGCAGGAGGCCCCGTTCCTGATCCTCGGCCCGATCGAGCGAGCTGACGATAATCACTGGAATCCGGTTCAGCCGGCTGTCCGCCTTCAGCGCCTCCACAAATTCAAACCCGTCCATCCGCGGCATCTGAATGTCGGTAATAATCAGGTCGGCCATTTCGACGCGCAGTAACTCCAGAGCTTCCAGGCCGTCCGCTGCCACTCGAACGCGGTAGCCATGCGCCTCGAGGATGCTCTTCTCCAGCGAGCGGGACGTGATCGAATCATCCACGACCAGAATGCCGGGCGCCATCGCTGGGACGTTCTCCTGGACTTTTCGTGGCGCCGCGGCGGCGGCCGACGGCGTGCAACTCGCCACCAGACCAGCCGGGTTCAAGACCACGAAAACTGTTCCTTCGCGCAGCGCGCCCCCGGAAATGTTCCCCGTGGCCGGGCAGGGCATTCCCAGTTCCTTAATCAGAGCGTCTCTCTCCGTCAGGAACTCATCCACCCAAACCGCGAAACGCCCGGTCCCCGATTTCAACAGCATCACCGGCAGCATGTCTCCAGGCGCGGCCGGAGACGCGTCTCCGATTTGCAGCAACTGGGCCAAGCCGTACAGGGGCACCTGGCGCCCCTCAAGATTCACGACTGGTTTTCCTTCCCGGGTCTCCACGCGCTCCAGACGGATGCGGTACAGCCGCTCAATTCCGTGCGTGGGGATTCCGAAGGTCTGTCCCGCCGCGGACAGCAACAGCAAATGGCTGGTGGATACCGACAGGGGAACGCTCAAGAGAAAGGACGCGCCCGGACCGTCCTTGGGCCTCAAGTTCACGTCTCCCTGGAGGCGATGCACCGTTTCGTAAACCACCGACAGTCCCATGCCCCGTCCGGACAAGTGGTTGACAGTGGCGGACGTGGAAAAACCCGGCCGGAAGATGACTTGCGCCAACTCTTCCGGGGAGTGTGCCCCCGGCTCGGCCTCGGAAAGCACTGTGGCCACCTTCTGGAGGTCTACTCCCCGGCCATCGTCTTCCACCTCCACGATCAGGCGTCCTCTTTGGGAGTCCAGACGCAGGATCAGTGAACCCACCGGTGATTTTCCCTTGCTGGCGCGCTCCCCAGGCGTTTCAATTCCATGGCTGATGGCGTTGCGAAGCAGATGCATCACTGGATCTTTAAGGGCCTGGAGTACGATCCGGTCCGCCCTTACACCGGACCCGCTCAGCCGAAAGGCGATCTCCTTGTTCTCCTCCCGGGCCAAGTCACGTACCATCTTGCGAAAGCCTTCAAATAAGTCTTCCGCCGGGGCCATTCGAGCGCTCCATACGTCCCGCTGGAGTTGTTCCGCCGCATGTCGCGTATTCCAGACGCTACGTTGTTGCAGAAGACGCGCCGTCCTCGACTGCGTCGCCAGGGAGCGGACCTTTTGTTCGACGAATCCAATGTGCCGGATTACTGAGGAGCTCTCCGGCTGACTCGCCAGGCGCCACAAGGGTGCGGCCGATGCCTTGCGAAACCGGGCGCATTCCGCTGCCATTTCAGCGATCTGACCGTCCAGGGCGTCGAGTTCCCCGGTGACGCTGGCCTGCCGCAGACTCTCCGTGAGAATCTGGCCGGTCGAGCGCACCACGCGATCCAGATTCTCCCCCGGCAGCCGCACCATCTTCGCAGGCTGCAAGCCCACCTGTGGGGCAGGCGCGACGACTGCCCGGTTCGCGGGCAAGCCGGCCGGCCCCTCGCCCCCCGGCTGCTTGACTCCGAGCAGGTCCTCCATCGCCCGCAGCGCCGCCGACGGTTCATCCGGAATCCGATTTTCCCGAAACGCACCCATGCAATCTTCACTGGCCTCCAGGACCTGATGGATAACGCGGGTCATGTTACGGTCCAACGGCAAGCTCCTCTCGCGCACCCTCGAGAACAGAGTTTCAAGCCCCGAGGCCAGCCCCTCGATAGCATCCAGATCCATGGCGCGCGCCGCGCCTTTCAAACTGTGCGCGCGGCGGAACGCTTCATCCAGTTCGGTCCGGCCTTTCGTTTCCGTCACGTTTTCGAACAACCCGAGGATCGAGCGAATATGTTCCAGATGTTCGTCGTGCTCGCCCTGAAAAATGGCGGCGAGCTTTTGCCGAATATCGGTCAAAGCCGGTACCGCTCCGTGGCCGTGCGAAGTTGCATGCCAAGGTCCGTGAGATTAGCGGCGGCTTTTTCCGTCTGCCGGGTGCTGGTGGCGGCCTGCTCGCTGGCCCGGCTCATATCCTTCAGTGCTCGCATTACGTTCTCAAAGCCGATTTGTTGTTGGTTGGTGCCGGCTACAATCTGCTGAGATGCCTGCACGCTCAGGTCAATGTTGGCGGTCAGATTGCGAATTGCCACCGCGGCCACATCCGCCTGCTGTTTTCCCAGGTC
>JBGPSX010000020.1:0-17789 GCA_041490325.1 Bryobacteraceae bacterium
CTGTCGTTTTTGAAAACATCCACCGGCTTCTGCGCATGCAACTCCACGCACGACTGGAAGCCATTGGAGAAGAAATATACGCCATCCAGAATGCCGGGAAGACCGGCCACGGTCACAGAGCCGCTCTTGGCCGCAACCTGAGTCGCCACTTCACAGGCTCGCCTAGCCTCTTCAGCTACGCGCCCGCGGATCGTCAAATTATGCTGTAAAGCCGCGACTTGGAACACCAAAATAGCGCCAGCGATCCAGGGCCGCAGCCACGCTGGCTCGAAAGACTCGATGGCTGCGGCAATCAAAAGCGAAAAGCCGATCGTGGAGAGATACACCGCGCGCGAGTTCAACAGGTCGGAGCCGATCGACAGCAGATGCACCACCGGAAGGACCGGAATCACGATGAGCGCCAACGGAACGATGATGTGGCAGCGTTGCAGTCGAGCGCTTGAAAGTACCAAAAGAGCGGCCATGCCGATCAGCATCGCCGCCATCAGGTATGCTTCCGGTTCCACGCTCCAGTTAACCGGGAAAAAAAGAGTGGACCAAAGACGCAACCCGAGAGCCTTGAGCGTTCCGATCAGCGTGACGTGAATCACCTGGGGCGCTGCCGTGCCTGCTACTCTGTATCCGCCGATTCCTCCCACCACCCACACACGGTAGAACCAAACCAGAATGGTCACGACCCAATAAGGAAGCGTCCAGCGGAAAGCCCTCCGCCACGGGCGCCCGGCCACAACCAGCGCCAGCAGTGGAAAAACGTAAGCCGATTCCTTGCTGATCAGCGCCGCGATCAGACAGGCCAGCGAGCCCATCAGCGTCAGCCATCGTGCGCGCTTTCGGTACTCGACAAAAAGCAGCAGCGCAGCCATGCTGAAGAACGTCGCCAGGACACCAAACCACGATGCCACCCACGTGACCGTCTCCGGATGCGAGCCATGAACCGCAAACAATGCCGCTGCCCAAATTGCAATCCTGCGCTCAGGATAAAGCCGCAACGCGAACAGGTACACCAACACCGCCGTTCCGCTGTGAACGATCAGGCTAGGCAAATGCCAGCCCACGGGATTGAGCCCGTACCACGACCACAGCGGCCAAAGCGTTATGTGCCCGAGCGGCCGGAAGAAACCGTCACCGCTGCGTGTGAAGGCGATCGGGACATGCGCCAGAGTTGCGCCCCAGGCATGACGCAGCAGCTCGAAGTCGTCCGAAAGGAAGTAAAACGGGAGAGCCCGGGTGAAGCATAAGACCGAGAGAAAGGCGATCGCCAGAATCCAAATAGTCTGCTGTCGTGCCTTCCTTTGCGCCGGAACCTGACGCGTGCTCGAAAGAATCAGACAGGCTGCAAGCGAAGCTGCAAATATGCTCTCTGCGTTGATGGGCGACTTGACCGGAAAGATCCAGTGGAACGGTCCGAGTAGGGTACGGACGGCAAGCGCCAAACCACTCGCGGCTAGCGTCATGCGCAGGAGCCAGATCACAGCGGGCATCGCTTACAGGGCCCAAAGTGGACAAATTCCACCACTTGAGCCACCTCGTGAGACATGTTGTCCAAGCGCCTGTCCCCGGCCCCCAAGAATAAGCATCCTATTTCTTTATATTTGCACGTCGCCGCTGCTGCGGCATACGAATTGCTCTAACAACGGCGTGAAAGGGAGGCAGAGGATGACCCCGGAATTGAAAGTACTAGTGGATGAACTGGAGCAGGCGATTCACGAGTCGGTGGGCGATTCGGATCGCATCGCGGCCATCGTGGCGGATGTGAAGCGCGCCGGGTACGACGTTACGCTGGTGCTGGAAGCCACGATCGGGTTCACCGTGGGAGAGAAATCTGAAGAGTCGAGCAACGCGGAGATCGAAGCTGTGCTCGAGCCCGTGCCGTTGCATGCCTCCGAGTCAACGTCTGAGTTCGGCTTCACGCACGACGATCAGGAATTCCTGAAGGCGCTCAAAATTGGTGTGGGCGACTAATGTCGTCGCGCAGTAGCGCACACCGCGCGCGGACGATCGGCTAACATGAAGTTTTCCCCAAAGAATGCTTCGCTTCGAGACAGCCGGAGAATCGCACGGAGAGTGCCTGGTCGCGACTCTTACTGGCCTTCCCGCCGGCATTCCTCTGTCGCTGGACGCGATCAATCGCGAACTCTGGCGGCGCCAGCAAGGTTTCGGGCGAGGCGGGCGGATGAAGATCGAGACCGATTCCGTCCAGATCGTCGCCGGCGTGCGCCATTCCCAGACCATCGGCTCGCCGATTGCCATCATCATCGAAAATAAAGACTGGAAAAACTGGACCGAAGCGCTGCCCGTGGAAGACATCGACGGCGCCGAAGACAAGCGCAAACCGGTTACGCGTCCGCGTCCAGGCCATGCCGACCTGGCGGGCTGCATCAAATACAACCTGCAGGATGCGCGCTATGTTCTCGAACGCGCCAGCGCGCGGGAAACCACGGCACGAGTAGCCGTCGGCGCGCTTGCCAAGACATTTCTCGCACAGTTTGGCGTGGGAGTGCTGAGCCACGTCATCGCGATTGGCGAGATCCACCTAACCAGGTCCGCCGAATGGGAGGAACTGGTTGCCCTGAGCGAAAAGCCCGAAGTTTTGTTGGCCTGCATCGATCCTGAAACTGAGAAACAGATGAAGGAAGTGGTGGACCAAGCCTACCGGACTGGCGACACGATCGGTGGCGTTTTTGAAGTGGTCGCCCACAACGTGCCGCCCGGCCTCGGTTCGCACATCACCTGGGATTCTCGTCTCGACGGGCGTCTGGCGCAAGCCATCGTATCCATGCAGGCGGTCAAGGGCGTTGAGATCGGATTTGCCGCGGAAGGCGCCGCCTCGTTCGGTTCGCGCGTCCAGGACACAATTCACTACAATCGGGAAGAGCGGCGATTCACTCGCGGTGCGAATCGCGCCGGGGGACTCGAAGGCGGGATGACCAATGGCCAGGACGTGCTGGTCCGCGGATTTCTCAAGCCCATTTCGACGCTACGGCGGCCCCTCGAATCCGTGGACCTCGCCACGCGCGAGCCCGCACTGGCCGCCTACGAACGCAGCGATGTTTGTGTCGTGCCCGCCGCCGGAGTCATCGGCGAAGCCATGGTGGCCATCGTCCTGGCTCAGGCGTTTTTGGAGAAATTTGGAGGCGACTCGCTCGCGGAAACCCGGCGCAATTTCGAAGGCTACAGCGAACAGGTTAAGAATTTCTGATGACGTACCCGATCGTGCTGTACGGCGAATCCGTGCTCGAAAAACAGGCCGAAATCGTTACTGAATTTGATACGCTCGAGTTGAACAAGTTGATCGATGACATGTTCGAATCCATGTACGCCGCGAAGGGCGTGGGTCTTGCGGCGCCTCAGATCGGGCTCTCGAAACGCATTGCCGTCATCGATCTTTCTGTGTCGGAAGATCCCGCGCAGAAAATCATCCTCATCAATCCGGAGATCATTCACAAGGAAGATTTCCAGACCAGCGAGGAAGGCTGCCTGAGCCTCCCAGGTTTTCGCGAGCAGGTGACGCGCCCCAAGAAGGTCAAGGTCCGTGCTCAAAACGTCAAGGGCGAGCATTTCGAAATGGCTGGCGAAGAATTGCTGGCGCGCGCATTCTCTCATGAGATCGATCACTTGGATGGCCGATTGTATATCCGCCACGTAAGCGCCCTCAAGCGAGACCTGATCCGCCGCAAAGTCCGCAAACTAGTGAAAGCCAACGAATGGGGATAACGAAGTGGCGCACGCACTCTTGCGTGCCGCGTTCACACTCATGTGAACGCCTGGATTCAAGCACCCGATGAACCTGATCTTCCTAGGAACGCCAACGTTCGCCGTCCCGACCCTGGAAAAACTAGCCACCCATCACAACGTGCAAGCAGTCTACACCCAACCCGATCGCCCCAAAGGCCGCGGCGGAAGTCTGTCTGCGTCTCCAGTAAAAGACACCGCGCAACGCCTTGGCCTGACCGTCCACCAACCCGAGCGAGTCCGCCGGCCAGAAGTCGTAGAACAATTAAGACAAATGAACCCCGATGCCATGGCCGTAGTCGGCTACGGCCAAATCATTCCCCAATCGATCATCGATATCCCGCGCCTCGGCATCATCAACGTCCACGCCTCGCTGCTGCCGAAATATCGCGGCGCCGCGCCCATCCAATGGGCTATCGCGTCGGGCGAGACACGCACCGGCGTCACTACCATGCGAATCGACGCAGGACTCGATACCGGCGACATGCTGCTCAAATGGGAAACCAACATCGGACCGGAGGAGACCGCGCCCGAACTAAGCGAGCGAATGGCCGGTGAAGGCGCGAGCTTGCTGATCGAAACTCTCGACGGCCTCGCTGCCGGAACAATCCACCCGCAACCGCAGGATAACTCGCAGGCCACGCTGGCCCCAATTCTGAAAAAGGAAGATGGCGTCATCGACTGGAATTTCACCGCCCCGAAGATCGCGAACCGAGCGCGCGGATTCTTGCCCTGGCCTGGGGCCTACACGTTTTTTCGCCGTCAGATGCTTCACATTTGGAAGGCGCGCGTGACGGACCAGCCCGCCGCCGGCCCGCCCGGATACATCACTTCGCAAAACAAACGCCTGCTCGTTGCGTGCGGCGAAGGTACAAGGCTCGAAGCGCTCGAGGTCCAGATCGAAGGCCGCAAACGGATGTCCGCCGAAGCATTTCTCAACGGGCAGCGTCTATACGCGGATGAAATCCTGGGAGAAAGAACTGAATGAAGCTTCCGCTCGGATATCGTTATTCGGCCGTGTACGCCGGAATCAGGAAGGTTAAAACCAACGACCTAGCCCTGATCGTTCCCGATACGCCCGCCTCGGCCGCCGCCGTGTTCACCCAAAACCGCGTGCAAGCCGCGCCGGTGAGAATCGCTCGTTTCAATTTGACTAAATCGCGTGGCCGCGTTAGTGCGGTATTGATTAACGCCGGTAACGCGAACTGCGCCACCAGGACCGGCGATCGCGTGGCGCTGGCCAGTTGCGATGCGGTTGCGAAGCACCTCCGAGTCCCGGCCGTCGAGGTTTTTCCCGCTTCCACCGGCGTCATCGGAGTTGAGTTGGATGGAAGCCTGATCACCAACGCCATTCCCGCTCTCCTCAAGAAGCTAGGGCCGAATCGCTTTGAAGACGTCGCGCGAGCGATCCTCACCACGGATACGCGGGTGAAGATCGCGCACAACCATGTGCGATTGAAGGGCGGCGTGGTGCGGATCGCTGGTCTGACCAAGGGCTCCGGGATGATCCAACCCAACATGGCGACTACGCTCGGATTCATGATGACGGACGCGGCCATCCCGGCGGCGACCTTATCGTCGATGCTGAATGTCGCGGTCGCCCGAAGCTACAACCGGATTAGCGTGGATGGCGATACATCCACCAACGACACCATGCTGCTGCTCGCCAATGGCGCCACCGGTTTGCAACCCACCGAAAAGGAACGCGCGAAAGTACAGCAGGCGGTGTCGGAGGCCATGGAAGATCTGGCTCGCCAGATCGTGCGTGACGGCGAAGGCGCGCGCAAGCTCATCACCATCGAGGTCACGGGCGCCGCGGGCGACGATGCCGCTGAGCGCATCGCGCGCAGTATTGCCAATTCCCCGCTGGTGAAAACCGCGATTGCAGGCTCCGATCCCAATTGGGGCCGAATTCTATCAGCAGCGGGTAATGCCGGTGTTCCTCTCGATGCAGCCAAAGTGGATATCGATCTGCACGGCGTGCCGGTCTGCCGTGCCGGACTAGCCGCCGATTTCTCAGAGGCAGACCTAAAGAAAAAACTAGATGAAAAAGAATGCCTGATCCAAGTCGTCCTGCACGGCAGAGGCACAGGCAATGCCCGTTTCTGGACGTGCGACTTAACCGAAAAGTATATAGAAATCAATGCCAGCTATCGCACATAGACCTATGTGGCGCACGCACTCATGCGCGCCGCGTTCACACTCGGGTGAACGCATTCTGTTACTTCTCACATGCCTGACGTTGACACCCCTTCAAGCAACCTCCCACGAGGAAATCGTCGACCTCTTCGCCTCCATGGCCGCAGCTTTGACCGCCGCCAACGTCCCACAATTCATGGACGCCTTCGACAAGAAGATGCCGGAATACGGCAAGCTAGAGAACGATATCACCGCCCTGGTCAACCAAGCCGAAGTCTCCTCCTCCATTGAGCCGCTCAAGGACGACGGCGACGACTCGAAACGGACAGTCGCACTCGACTGGTACCTGGAGGTCCGCAGCCGCCAACAGGACGGCCCGCTAGTCCGCCGCCGAGAAACAATTCACTGCGAGCTCAGCAAGCAAGGTAAGAAATGGAAGATCGTTGCGTTGAAGCCGCTTGAATTCTTCGCGGCCCCAAAGCTGGACAAATGAATTCTTCTGCAACTAGAATCTGATCTTCAGCGCGAACTGCAGGATGCGCGGATCGCCCACTTGCCCGCCCGCCGTAGCTGTGATCCGCCCAAACGTACCCGAACTCTGGTTGGCGTTCGGGCCCGCGAAGTTCGTGTGATTGATCACGTTGAACGCCTCGGCGCGGGCTTCCAGGCGGATCCGCTCCGTGAGAGGAAATGTGCGGGTTAAGCCCACATCGAAGTTCAGCGCGCCCGGTCCCCGGAAAACGCTGCGTCCCAGCGTGCCGAAGGTTCCAATCGGATTCGTGACGAATGCCGCGGGGTTGAACCACTGTAGATTTGAACCGATCGAGTCGTTGTAGAACGGAGCACCCGTTCCACTCGCGTTCGCGCGATCCAGGTTCTCGCCGACCAGCGAATTGTCGCGGCCACTCGTCACTGTGATCGGCGGTCCGCTGACGGCGCGAATCACCGGCGCTATCCGCCACCCGCCTAGCAACCGGCCGGTCCATCCGCCCTTGAACGGGCTTTGGCCAATCATGGACACATTGAAGATCTGCCGATAATCGAAATTGCAATCACCGCGGTCCGAACTCCGATTGGCGGGGTTCTGATAGTATGACCCGCGCAAGTCGCCGTTGAAATCGCCGTTCGAGATGCAATGGCTGTACGTGTAATTTGCCAGCACCGTGAAGCCGTGGCTCAGCCGGTGTTGCAAAGACAACAGCAGCGCATTGTAGTTTGCATTTCCGCCATCATCACCCAGGTCCACGGCGCCGTAGAATTGGCCTTCGGACGGCTTAAGCAAGTTCAGCACGCGTCGCGCAGGGGTGTTCGCCGTTGTGGAACTCCCGGGAATATATACTGCGGGATTGATGTTTTGTGTTAGCCAAACATGTGTTGTTTTGTTTCCAAGATAGGAAGCTTGCGCCATCCAGTTGCCCGCAAACTGGCGCTGATAGCTGACATTCCACGTTGTCATGTAGGTCGGTTTCAGGTCGTGCGGCAGTACCGCAAAGAAAGCCTGGGTTGGGAAATATGCGCCGGTCGGCGGAAAGGGATTGCCGCCGGGATACTTGTAGCCCGTCACCCATGGATCGCTGAATCCATTCACGGCGCTCGCGTTCAAATCGATTTCATTGACCACCGGCGGATTGGATTGCAGCCGCTGCGGGAACCACACCATGACGGAGTCATACAAAAGTGCAGCGCCGGCGCGAATGGTTTGATTGCTCTTGCCACCGGGATTCCAGGCGAATCCGATGCGTGGCGAGAAATTCGTGTAGTGGTTGTCGGTGAAACTTTTGTCCACGCCTTGATCGCCGAAAAAGAGCGAACCAGCCGGAGCATTAGGGTACACCTTGCTCTTTGTTCCGGCCAGGAAGGCGCCCATATCGAAAACGCTCCCCCGGCCGAAGTAGTCAGTCGGGAACAACATCGGTTCCCAACGCAGCCCGAGGTTGACCGTCAGGCGCGAATTCACGTGCCAGGTGTCTTGTGCGTAAATTCCGACGATGTTTTCGCGCAGCCCCACTTGTTGCGCGCGGCTCTGGCTGAAGGCGCTCATCGAGCCCAGTAAAAAGTCCGCGATGGGATCATTGCTGGCCTGTCCACTGAATGCGGCATTGCCATTCTGCAGATAACCGGACAGCGTGTTGTTCTGGGTGCGCACAAGATTCACGCCGAATGCCAGTTGATGTTTGCCGCGAATCAGGTCCACGTCGTCGGTGAACGCGAACGTATTCACGTTGAAGTGGCCTGGCGAACAAGTTCCACAACCGACGTTGAATCCCGCGGATCCCGAGCCGACCGCGATTCGCAGATCGTTCGGCACGGCGATGGAGAGCTTCACGCCCAGTGTCTGCAGGTTGATGTCCTGACCGTTGGGCCCGCGATCGTCGCGCCGCCGTGTGAAAGTCGCATGAAACGCGTTGATGGTCGTGGGCGAAATAGTGTAGGTGTCGCCGACCGTCAAAAGTTGCGCGCGCTCCAGGTTGCCCGGATTGGTAGTCACGAGAACATTCTTCGGATCCCAAACGGCAGGATTTCGATAGTCCACCACGAAGTAGCGGCCGTACACGGTGTGCTTGGTGTTCTGCACCCAATCCACGCGGCCGATGAACTGATCCTCGTCACCCGTGGCCGGTATCGTATAGCGGAAGATACCGCACGGATCTGTGGTCGTAGGCAGGTAGCTCAATAGCTTCACGGCCGCCGGATCGAATCGCGACGGAGCAATGAAACTGTTGGCGAATATAACACCTGTGGGCGTGGCCGGGTCCTTAATCGCCCTCGCCGTCTTGCTGGTCTGGCAACCAGCCCCATCCAGGACGCTGAAGTCGCCCGCCGCCGCCGCAGCGGTAGGAACCGTTACGGTTGTGGTGCTGAGGACCGTCTTCTGGCGCGTGCCTTGGTAACCACCGAAGAAGAACAACTTGTCCTTGATGATCCGGCCGCCGAATGTGCCGCCGAACTGGTTGCGTTTTAACAAGTCGTGTGTCGGCGCGAAAAAGTTGCGGGCGTTCAGTGAGCCGTTTCTCAGATAGTCAAATACGGAGCCATGCCATTGGTTCGAGCCGGATTTGGTTACGATATTCACCGCCGCGCCCGGATGCAGCCCGTTGCGCGCCGGCAGGCTGCTGGTCTCGACGCTGAATTCCTGTAAGGCATCGGGGAAGGGAAACGGCAGATTGACGTTCGTCATCGTGTCGTTGTTGTCGCCGCCGTCCAGCAGGTAGTTGGTGCTGTTGGCTTGGCCCCCCGCGACGGAGATCGTGGTAGAGCTGTAGAAATTCTTGCTGCCAGACATGTCTCCCGCGGGCGCTGTCACTGCCGCGCCCGAAATCAGAACCAGTTGCGTGGCCTGCCGGCCGTTTAGTGGCAGCTCGGTGATGCGCTTCTCGTCGATAACCTGCGAGACCGAATTATCCTCGGTCTGTACCATCTGCGCACGTGCAGTGACTTCGATGTTCTCTGAAACGGCTCCGACTTGCAGCGTCACGTTGACTGCGACATTGTTTCCGACCTGCAACTCCAGGCCGGCCTGGATATGGTTCTTGAACCCGCTGGCCGACACTTCCAGACGATAGGAGCCGACCGGCAGATTGGGAAGTACATATCGTCCCTGAGCATCGCTCAGCGTGGCGTGTGGGACGTTGCGGCTGGTTTCCACCATCCGAACGCTGGCGTTGGGAACCGCGCCGCCGCTCTGGTCGGTCACTACGCCGGCGATCTGTGCGCTGGCGACAGCTTGCGCCCGCGCCGATCCACTCGCGAAATGAAACAGCATGATGGCGATCGCAGCCAGTGCGAACTTGCCAAAACGATTTACGTGAATCATATAGCCCCCTTTTGCAACCAGGCAAAAATCAGTCTTCTGCGGTCAGAATGGCGGCGCTTGCGGAAGACTTCGCGTTTGGGTCAATTCTAGGTCCATATCCCCATCCGGTCAAACGATAAAAGCTAAATGGACTGTTTAGCTTGGCTCAACGTACGGCCGCCTGGAACTGCTTGGACAAAACAAGGTGTGCGATGCTGATTAGGCCATGGACTTCCGCGAGCTCGAACTCTTTCTGGCAGTGATCGAGCAGTCCAGTGTCACCAAGGCGGCCCAGAAGATGAATCTTTCTCCCGGCGCCATCAGCTTGCGGATTCACAAACTCGCGGCCGGCCTGCGGACCGACCTGTTCGTCAAATCCGGGAAGCGCTTACTGCCCACGCCGGCGGCATTGCAACTCGCCGAAAAAGCCAAGGTTCTCATCCGGCAGTTAAGAGAGGCCGAGCAGCAGTTTGCCAACGATGCGTCAACCGATACCCGTCCCTTTCATTTCGCCAGCGGCGCAACCACGTTGATCCACCGTCTGGCGAAACCGATGCGGCTGTTGCGCAAGCAGTATCCCAACACCACCATTCAAGTCACCGTTTCACCAACAGAAGAAATGGTGGCGGGCCTCCTGGATCACCGTTTCGACCTGGCGTTGATCTCGCTGCCCGTCCAAACAGAAAATCTGACGCTCTGGCCCTTGTTCGAGGAAGAGCTTCTGATCCTGCGCCCTTCCGCCAAGAGCGTACGTGGCTGGCACGTGGCTGCGATGCAACCGGCTGAACTGGCCACGGCCTCATTTCTGCTCTATCCAAAACGCAGCAACATGCGGTCCCTCATCGATGCGTTTTTCGTCGAATTGGGCGTGAATCCGCGCGTCACCATGGAAGCGGATGATACCGAAGTGATCAAGCGTCTGGTAGAGTCCGGCTTCGGGTACTCCATTCTTCCGGAATTCGCCTTGCGCAGTCAGCCCAAGTTCTTTCAGACTTTCCGCATTCCTGGTCACCGGGTAGTGCGAAGACAGGCGTTGGCCATGGCGCAATCGGAGTATCCTCGCGCTCTCACCGTGTCGATCGCAAAGCTTCTGCAATCGGCGCTGGAATAACTATGGCAACTTGAGCGGCTGGCCGTCGATCGTGACATTCTCTGCCGTCAAGCCTTGAACATTCTCGATCACGTTAGCCTTCGCAACATGCTCGAACACGCATCGTGAGAGATGGATGTCCCGGATCGGAGCCGATTCGAAGCCACGCAGGTAGAGCGCGTACTTGCTGCTCTGGCACTTCACGTCTTCGACGGTAATATTGCGTACCACCGGCTGCAACGGTCCGCCGAGACCCTCTTCGTAATAGAAATCCACCTGCACGATCGCGTCGGCCACTTGCCCGATCGTGACCTTCCGGAAGAAGACATTCTCCACGATGCCGCCTCGATAAGAATTGGTCTTGATCCGCAGCGCGCGCTCGAGATGCGGGCTGTCCATCCGGCAGTTCTCCACAAAAACGTTGCGAACATTGCCCGAGACTTCGCTTCCGATCGTCACGCCGCCATGGCCGTCCTTCATGGTGCAATCGCGGATCACCAGGTTTTCGCACGCCGCCCCCACCCGGCGGCCATCTCGATTTCTGCCGGATTTGATGGCGATGCAGTCGTCTCCGGTGTCGAAGAGGCAGCCCTCAATGAGCACGTCAGTGCAGCATTCCGGATCGCATCCATCGTTGTTCGGACCGTGGCTTTCAATCTTGACGTTGCGCACGGTCACATTGCGGCACAACACCGGATTGATCTCCCACATGGGCGAGTTCTTGATCGTGACGCCCTCGATCAGCACGTTTTGGCAGCGATACGGCTGAAGAAAAGTCGGGCGCAGGTAATGGCCTTCGGCGAAGATGCGCTGGTTCGGAGGCACGTCCTTATCGCCCATCGCGACCAGCGCATTGCGATCAGCCTGCTGCCGCGGATCGCCCTGCTTCCATCCGCAGTTGGTCCGCCCCACCCAGGGCCACCAGTGCTCGCAATCCGCTTGGCCGTCCAACGTTCCCCGGCCTGTGATAGCGATGTTGGATTGCTCGAAGGCATACAGGAACGGCGAGTAGTTCATGCACTCGGTTCCCTCCCAGCGCGTGAACACAGCCGGCAAATACTGCTTCGGATCGCAACTGAACAGCAGCGTGGCATTGTCCGCGAGGTGCAGGTTGACGTTGCTCTTCCAGTGAATAGCGCCTGTAAGGAAGACGCCGTCGGGTACGCTGACACGGCCGCCGCCCGATCGATGGCAGGCATCGATGGCTAAAGCGATGGCTTGCGTGCAATCCTTCTTGCCGTCGCCGGAAGCTCCGAAACGCGTGATATCGAAATCGCGAAGCGGGAACGCAGGCGGCTTGATGCGCGCCAGAATCGAATCCGCGTCCCAACGGGGAGCAGGCGCGGCCAGGGCTGCTGTCGAAATCAGGAACACGCGGCGCGTCATCGATTACGAGTGCGCGGTGAAGCGTTCAAAGTTCGAACGGAACAGCCGCGTGATGTCGTGGTGGATGTCGCCTCGCGTAACCGGACGGCCATCTTCGGACAGCGTCTGATACGTCCTGGCAAGAATCGGCGCAAGCGTTCGCCGTGTGTTTCTCCATTTATAGATGACTTGTTCCAGAACCCGCGCATCCGAGTGCTGCGGGATGAAACTGGTCCCTAACATCTCCAGCCGCTCGCGAGTAATCTCTTCCACGATGGACGGATTGTTCAGGAACCACCAACAGCCGAACGGCATCAGGTTGTTGAACTTTCGCGCGTAGACGCACAGCTCGTGTTGATTCTCGCGGCTCAGCACACTGATGAGAAATCGATTCTCGGGATGGTTCGTGCAGAGATGCTCCACCGCGCGGAGATCCGCTTTGCCCGCGCCATCACCGGCCAGTTTGAGAACCGGATTCACTTGATAGCGCACGCCGATCATTACCGAGAGCGGAATTCCGGCCTCTCGGCAGGACGGTAACACGGCTTCCGACAACAAGCGTCCCCGGACGCTTTCCTCCGGATACTGAAATGTGTCGGGAAGGGAAACGGCCATGTATACCGGTTTCATGCGCTCGATCCATTGAGCCAGAAAGCGCCGTACTTCTTTAGCCGAGCGCCCGCTTGCTTGTTCGTCGACGTCGAATCCTTTGGATCGCAGAACGTTCCAATGCCCGGGCCACTTATTCAGGATGCGGTCGAGACGCAGCACCGGATGAAATTGGGTATCGGGCGCGGCGCCTGCTTCCCACGCCGGGGCTTCCTCCGGATCCAGCGGATCGTTGGTCATCACGACCTCGCTGATCCCGGCCAGTTGAAAAACCTGCCGGATATGCGACGTGACGTGTTGCGACGCGAAAAACTCACGCGCTTCGTCCAGTGTGGGACCGCTGGTCGGAAGACCGAACGCATGCAAGACCGCTACCACGCCCCGGGTTGCTTCAGAGACGGGGGCGTTCTCGACAAAAAGCGCTCGCCAGATCGCGTCCGCTTTCTCGCGCCGCGATAGCCGCCAATACTCGTCCGGCTTGAGATTGGATGAGCGGAACAACTCGGCTTCGAGGTAATGATACGTAATCAGTTCGTCAATACCCCACAGCCCGATCGCGCCCAGCGACGGCATAAACAGGTGAGTGTGAACGTCGATGAACTGAGTCGCGCCTAGTTCATCCTCGACTGTTCCGAGAATCTCATGGACGTTCAGCGCCGGCTCCTGACTCGAGGAAGCGGCAGAATCGGATATCACAGCGGAACTCATGGCGTAACCATTATCCTAACAAGTTAACGCTAACGCGTATTCAGAAAAACACAACGATCCTTTGAGTGGTACTAAACGTTCCCGTCCCTCGGTCATCGCCAATTGGTACGATGTCTGCTTGCACCCGAGCATGGAGAAGGTCACGGAGACAGTCCGCCGCTCGCGCATGCGTTGGTACATCTGCGGCCTGTTGTTCTTCGCCACCAGCATTAATTACATTGACCGCCAAGTTCTAGGTCTTCTAAAGCCGTTCATATCGCACGAGCTCGGTTGGACCGAAGCCGATTTCGGATGGATCATATCCGCTTTTCAAGCTTCCTACGCGATTATGATGCCGGTGGCCGGCCGCGTCGTCGATTGGCTCGGCCCGAAAATAGGATACGCGATCGCGATCGTGATCTGGAGCGCGGCCGCAATGAGTACATCGCTAGCGCGCAGCGTGGCGCAGTTTGCGGCGGCGCGGTTCGCGTTGGGAATCGGCGAATCGGCTAATTTTCCTGCCGCGATTCGGACCGTCGCCGACTGGTTCCCCCAGCAGGAGCGTGCCCTCGCCACGGGCTTGTTTAATAGTGGAACGAACGTCGGAGCCCTGGTCGCGCCATTGCTGGTGCCTTGGGTTACGGTCCGATTCGGATGGCGCGCTGCATTTCTATTTACTGGCGGTCTCGTCATTATATGGTTGATTCTCTGGTTCACAGGTTATCGCCAGCCCCCGGGCCAGGCAGTCAAGACTGACGCGAAGCCCGAGGCCCGTGTTTCCTATGCGACACTGCTACGCGACCGCGGTGCATGGGCATTTCTGCTTGCCAAGTTCCTCACCGACCCGGTCTGGTGGTTTTATCTATATTGGCTGCCCGGCTTTCTGAACTCGAAGTTCGGTTTGAATCTCGCGTCCATCGGTCCACCGCTGGTGGCAGTCTATCTGGTGGCCGACGGTGGATCTATCGCGGGCGGCTGGTTTTCATCGTTCCTCCTAAAGAAAGGTTGGACTCCAAATCGCGCGCGCAAAACCGCGATGCTGGTTTGCGGACTCGCGGTAACCGGCGTGATGTTTGTTCCGCTCGCGGCCGGGAATCTCTGGCTCACGGTGGCCTTGATTGGCCTGGCCACTGGCGCGCATCAAGGATGGTCGGCCAATTTGTTCACACTCCCGTCCGACTTGTTTCCTCAGCGCGCGGTTGGCACCATGGTCGGACTGGGTGGTCTGGGTGGCGCTGTCGGTGGTATGTTGGTCGCGCCGATGGTCGGCTATTGGCTCGATTTTTCACATGGTTCTTACGAGCCGTTGTTCGTCACGGCCGGCTCGATGTACCTGATCGCGCTTGCGTTCATCCATATGTTGGTGCCAAAGCTAGAGCGTCGGGCCGAATCGATTTCTTGAGTGGAGGTTTCAGCGTTATGAAATTGATAAAACATTGGAGCGGGTTGTTGCCCGCCGCCGTATTTCTGGCTCTGCTGGCCGCGCCTTTCGCCAGCGGTCAAGTGAAGCTCACACAGGGAACCGGTCAGGTGCGCGTCGATATCGACGGGCAACCTTTCGGAACGTTCAATTACACACAGGACGTCGCCAAGCCTTTCTTCTCGCCGCTGCGCTCGGCTTCCGGAAAAATCGTGACACGCCAGTGGCCCATGCGTGCGGACCTGGGTGAAACCACCGATCATCAACACCACCGCGGCATGTGGTTCGGTTATATCGACGTCAATGGAATTAACTTCTGGGAGAACGAATTCTCATACAAGCGCGCTAACGGTGGACGAATGACCACGCGCTCGGTGGAGATCTTGGAGAGCGGCGGGAAGCAAACCGGCTTGCATTACACCGCTGACTGGCTGGGGCCGAACGGCGAAAAGATTCTTACTGAGGACACACGCCTGACATTCGCGGGCGGATCCGATCTCCGCATCGTCGACTTTGATTCTACGCTCACCGCTTCCGTGAAGGCGGCATTTGGCGATGACAAAGACGGAGCGTTCGGAATACGAATGGCCGACAAACTTACCGAGAAGACCGGAACCGGAGTCATCACAAATTCCGCCGGGCAGCGCACCATGAAGGAAGCTTGGGGCAAGCCCGCTAATTGGCTGGACTATAGCGGAACACTCGACGGCGAGCCGGTCGGTATCGCGATCTTCGATCATCCAACCAGTTATCACCATCCGGCGCGCTGGCACGCACGCGACTACGGCCTGACATCGGCAAATCCGTTTGCCGCTCACGCCTATGATCCATCGCAGCCCGCTCGCACGGACAGCTTGAACCCGGGCCAGAGCGTCCATCTGCGATATCGAGTGGTGGTGCACGGGAAGATGGATTCCGCCGGGATTCAGAAACTATATGACGCCTGGGCCGGATCCGGAGGCGGGGCATCGCAGCCGGCCGGTTCGCAGGCCAATCACGATCTCGGTTTTCGCGACACGCCCATGCTTCCGGGCCTTCCGTATCATGTGCACGACGATCAGCGGCCTCACCCGCGTATAGTGACTCCTGCCAGCGAGCCTGACGCTCCGCCATCTGACGCGATCGTTCTTTTCAGCGGTAAGGATTTTTCTGCCTGGACGGCGCACGCGAGCGACATCACGAAGGCTGGAAACGCAGGCGCGCCAGAATGGAAAATCCAGAGCGGATACATGGAAGCCGTGCCAAAAACCGGCGACATCGTGACGAAAGAGAAGTTCGGCGACTGCCAATTGCACATCGAGTGGTCCGCGCCGCCTGAGATCGAAGGCAAGAGCCAGTCGCGTGGAAACAGCGGCGTTATCCTGATGCAGCGCTACGAGATTCAGGTGCTGGATTCTTACAACAATCCGACTTACGCCGACGGCCAAGCCGGCGCGATCTACGGTCAATGGCCTCCGCTGGCGAATCCCGCGCGCAAGCCCGGCGAGTGGCAAAGCTACGACATCGTCTTTGAGGCGCCCAAGTTCAATAGCGAAAAGCTAGTGAAACCAGCGTACTTCACAGTGTTCATGAACGGCGTGCTCATGCACAACCGTCAACCGTCTATGGGACCGATGGTTTATCGCAAAGTGGCGCACTACGAACCACAGCCGGCCGAAGATTCCCTATTGCTGCAGAACCACAACTCAAAAGTACGCTATCGAAATATCTGGATCCGCCGGCTCAGTGGATACGATCAGCCGGAAACCAGCGCCTCGAACTAGACGTGGCGCACGCACTCCTGCGTGCCGCGTTCACACTCGTGTGAACGCCAGCCGGTAATAAGCGCATATTGCAGATCAGCTCACTAGCTGTCACGCCCCAGCGCAATCACGAAGTAGCGCGCTCGCGCGTCGCCTGCATTCTTCAATCCGTGCTCGTCGTTGGATGCTGCGTAGCCAACCGAGCCGGGTCCTAATTTCGTGGTCTGCCCATTGACCGTAAACTCCACCGCGCCTTCCAGTACCACCACCATTTCCTCGTGAACGTGATGATGCGGCGGATGCGGCGCCGACCCCGCTGCGATCTCGGTCTCGTGAGCTTCGAATGGGAATTGCGAGTGCGTTACACCGCGGAAAATCGCCCGCGAGGTGTTGCCTCCGTTCTGGCGAACCGGAAGATCTTCGAATCGAAACGATTTCGATGGCGCCGGTGATTCCTCCGCACTTGCCGCGCCCGCAAGAATCGGGAGCAGCGCCGCCAGCTTTCTACGTGTAACTGTCATCTGTGATCTCCTTCACCATGAATGTCCGCCAAAAAATGCGCGGCAAGAAACGGATTGCAATTCACAACCATTATGCCTATACTGAAATCCCACCTGCGTGGAGCCTCCACGCCCGTCGGTTTCGTCAGGGATCCACGAACCACTCCCCCCGTTTCAAGGAGGTATTCAATGTCTTTTCCGAATCCCATCAGCGTGACGGTTGCGTCCGACTCGAATTTCCAGTTCAGTTGCGTGGCCAACGCAGCTTTCTATCAACGCCTCACCATTTCTCAGAATGGCAAGGCCGTCGCTACATTCAGCGGAAGTGGCGAAGGCGTGCAGATGAAGCAGTCCGGCGGCTCGACCACTTACTCGGGCGCGACGCGCCAATCGGCGCAGTTCAGCCTGCTGTTTCAGTACAGCACTACGGGCCCAAATGGGCAATTTCAAAACTCCACGGTTACAGCGGACACTATCGCCGGCATTGTTACCACGATCACTACTGAGGACTCGATCGATCACGACGACAACGATACCGTGATGACGCTCGTGGTCACGAGTTTGACCGCCGCGGCCGCCGGTCATTAATTTGAGAGCCCGGTCCTCGCTACGATAAAGAATCGATGACGAGAGGCTGGCCCTGTTTCATCCTGTTTTTACTGATCGCTTGTGGGGGCGCCAAACGGCCCCCCATCGAAGACCTTTCCGGTCA
>JBGPSX010000021.1:0-17476 GCA_041490325.1 Bryobacteraceae bacterium
CCCAAGATCACGCAAGCCACCGTGGAATACCTCGACTTTCCGTCCATTTCCAAAGAGACGCTGCGCGACCCCAGCTACCTGGCCAGCCTGCGCGTCGCCGATGCGCTGGCGCACGTCCTCAGGATTTTTCCGAGCGATACCGTTCCGCATGAGAAGGGCTCGGTTGATCCAGTACGCGATCTCGAAGATGTGGAGACCGAACTGATCCTGAGCGACCTGGTGGTTGTGGAGAAACGCCTGGAGCGCCTCGAAAAAGACCGGAAAAAGATCAAGAACCCTGAACTCGATCGGGAATTCGCGCTGCTCGAGCGCGCCAAGACCACTCTCGAGCAGGACCAGGCTCTGCGAACACTGGAGCTATCGGCGGACGAAGAAAAACTGATCCGCGGTTTCCAGTTTCTGTCGCAGAAGCCCATGCTGTTCGTTCTGAATATCGGCGAACAGGATGTGAGCCGCATGCATGAGATTGAAGAGGAGTACCGCAAAGGTCCGTTGTCCGGCCGCAGTCACACCGCCGTGACCGCGATTTGCGGAAAGATCGAGGCAGAATTGGCTGAGTTGTCGGCGGAGGAGGCCCGCGAGTATCTAGGGAGTTATGGTTTGAAAGAATCGGGGCTCGAGCGGCTCATCGCGGCGACCTACGCGCTGCTGGGACTGATGTCGTTCCTCACGGCGGGGGAAACCGAGGTCCGGGCGTGGACCATTCCCATGAACAGTACGGCGGTGAAAGCCGCGGGCGCGATCCACAGCGACTTCGAGAAGAAATTCATTCGCGCCGAGGTGGTGAATTGGCAGGCGCTCATCGATCACGCCGGGTACCCAGGCGTTCGGGAGAAGGGCCTGCTGCGGTTGGAAGGAAAAGAGTACATCGTCAAGGACGGCGACGTGCTCGTCATCCGGCACGGATAGCAGGAGTCAACAAATCGACGCCGCAGGGTGAGATGTTTGAAACCGCTCCCTGCGGTCACGGCTTCGGCCAGCGGTCCGGAGTGCACAAATCGACGTTGACGGTATCCAGCCGCTAGCCGAGCCGTGACCGCAGGGAGCGGTTTCAAATAATCATTCGGTGGGCTGATTTTTCACAGTCCCAAGGGGAGCGGTTGTTCATGTTTCGGTAAACTCGGCTAACGCTTGTAGTGCGGGAGTTGCGAAACAAACAGCGCGACAGCCGCGGCCAGCAGGCATCCCCACGCAAACCAGTCGCCGTTCATGGTGTAAAACGTCGATTCGGTTCTATATCCGTAACTCACTGGCGCCTCGATTTTCTGGTACATCGGCAGCCGCTCGGTAAGCCGGCCGGCGGGATCGATCACCACTGTAATACCGTCGTTGGTGGATCGAATCAGCCAGCGGCGATTCTCCACTGCGCGCATCCGGGCAATCTGGAGATGCTGTTCTCGCGCAGCGCTGCGGCCGAAATAGCCGTCGTTCGAAAGATTCACCAGCAGATCGGCGCCGCCCTTTGCAAATTGACGGATCTGATGCGGGAACGCAGCCTCGTAACAAATGAACACGCCCAGATGGTGACTGCCGGCCGGAAAAACCACAATTCGGGTCCCTGGAACGAAGTCACCCGCTTCATGCGTGATCCGATTCACAAATCCGAAGGGGGGCGGGATGTATTCGCCGAATGGAACCAGGTTGATCTTGTCGTAGCGATCGACAAAATCGCCCGCGGGTGAGAGCAACACCGCCGAGTTGAGCGGAGCGCCTTGCGGTGTCTCGCCCACCGTACCAAACAAAAAATGTGCTTGGGTATAGCGGACCAGATTCGTAGCTTCGTCGCGGAACTTGGCATCGCCGTAGTAATAGATCGGTCCCGGAACTTCCGGCCAGACGATCAACTTCGCGCTGGATCGAAGCGTCGCTTGAAGCGTTCGATCCACCAGGCGATCTCGCATTTGCGCGGCCGATTCCGGCGTCCATTCCGTCTCTTCCGACATGTTGGGCTGAACAATCAGCGCCGTCTCCCTAGGTGTCTCCGGCGCGGGCAGACTTGGAAGAACCAGCAAACACGGAATCACGGCCAGCCAATACAGATGACGCCGGGAACGGCGAAGGATCAAGCAGGTTACAGTTGCCGCAGTCAGCGCAAAGAGGAACGAAAGACCGTATACGCCCAGCCATGGCGCAAGGCGCAGGGGTAAGGGCATGTCGATGCCGGCGTTGCCGAGCGGGAGCCAGGCGAACCCGAAGTTAGCGTGCGTGCGCTCAATTCCGGTCCACAGCGCGGCGATTGCGGGAATCGCGTAGGGCGTATCGGTGAGAACCGCAGCCAGCAGGCTGAAGATCGCGAGGTGCAGCGACTTTAAGACGCAGAACAGCAGGAACGTGCCCCAACCGCCCCAGCGTCCCATGCCGCCGTGGTACTCCAGCACGAATTGAATCCAGTAACAAACACCGAACCAGTACACGATGCCGGCGAATTCTCCGAGCAGGAAACGCCACAGCGGCCGAGGCTCCCGCGCGAGCGCGATCAGCAGCGGCGTCAAGGCCAGAGGAGCCAGCCAGGGACTGCCGGACTGGACGGAGGTGATATTTGGAAACGTGAGAACCAGAAGCGCCGCGCTGAGTAGCGCGAGCCCTAGGTTCAGCAATGACGAGTTAAGCAGTGACGCGGGAGGCTTCTTCATTCACCAGGTCGGCCATGTAGGAACTGCGAACCAGCGGACCGCTGAAGACCATTTTGAAGCCGATGGAGAGCCCATAGTCGCGATAAGCGTCGAACTGCGCAGGCGGAACATAGGAGGTCACGGAAAGATTGCGCCGCGTGGGCTGGAGATATTGGCCGATGGTGGCGACGTCGACGTTTGCGCCCCGCAGATCTCGGAGCAGCACTTCTACCTCACTGGGCGTTTCACTCAGACCAACCATCAACCCGGACTTTGTCAGAATGTCCGCGCGGTAGCTCTTGGCGAACTGCAGGACGTCCAGCGATTGCCGGTAGTTGGCCTGTGGTCGAACGCGCCGATACAAACGAGCGACCGTCTCCATGTTGTGATTGAAGACGTCGGGGCAGGCATCCAGCACTCGCGCAACTGCATTCAGGTCGCCGCAGAAATCCGGCGTCAGCACTTCGATGCGAGCCTGCGGGAGCGCACGGCGAACTTCGCGGACAGTTTCAGCAAAATGGTGCGAGCCGCCGTCCGACAGATCGTCGCGATTGACCGACGTGATGACGACATAGCGCAGGTTCAGGCTGGCGGCCATGCGCGCGACATTGGCCGGCTCTTCCGCGTCGAGCACAAATGGCTGCTTGTGCGGCGAGCCTTTCGGAACCGAGCAAAAGCCGCAGCCGCGCGTGCAGAGATTGCCGAGGATCATGAACGTGGCGGCGCCGCGGCTGAAGCATTCATGCAGATTGGGGCAGCGAGCGGATTCGCAGACCGTATGCAGATTGAGCCGGCGCAGATCGGTTTTCAGCGTGTGCACCGCCGCGAAATGCGTGGTTTTCTTGCGAAGCCACTCCGGCAGGCGTGGTTGAGCGGGCTCCCGTGGATCGAGCTGGACCAAAGCGTCGGACGCCAACTCAGTACTTTCGCATCAGCGGATTCTTGAAACCAGCCGATTCCAGTTGGGAGCGCGTTTGCGATTGCGTTGCCGCGTCTCGCAGGGGACCTACCAGCACCCGAAACACTCCATCCCTGGGAGCCGGCGCGATCACCGCATGAAAGCCCTTCTTGAGGAGCGCCTCGGTGATGATCTCGGCGTCCGGCCGCGCGGTCGCGACCACTTGCCAGTAGTCGCCCGGCACGGGATCGCTGGTAACAGATGCGCGCTCCGTGGGTGAAGGCTTCGATTTCGTTTCCTTCGCCGCAACGGGCGCCGGGATCACTGGCTCAGGCGCGCTTTGCGCCGGATGAGTGGCCACTGGCGCGGGCGCAACTGGGGAAGGTTCTTGGGGAGTGGTTGCCGGAGCAGTGGACGGCGCCGCGTCGAGCGAGGGATCCGGGCCGGTCTTACTTACCCGCGCCGATTCGGCTGAAGCCGGCGCCGAGTTGCGGCCGACGATGTATCCCATCGAGAAAAATACGCCCAGCAAAATGACGACGATCAGGAACACGCTGATCAACTGCCGGTTCCCGAGTATGAGTTCAAACTCGCCTTCCTCGTTCTTCGCCAAATGGGTTAGCCTTCCTGTTTCTTGCCGCCAATGGTATCGAGTGCGCGGCCTAAAGACGAGAATATATCGATGGGGAAGGGAAACACAACCGTTGTGTTCTTCTCGGATCCGATCTCGACCAGGGTCTGCAGGTAGCGGAGTTGGATCGCGGCCGGCTGCCGCTGGATCACCTCCGCCGCCATTGCTAGTTTTTCCGCTGCGATGTACTCGCCTTCGGCGTGAATGATCTTCGCGCGGCGCTCGCGCTCGGCCTCGGCCTGGCGCGCGATGGCGCGGATCATTTGCTCGGCCAGGTCCACCTGCTTCACTTCCACCACGGTAACTTTCACTCCCCAGGGTCCGGTATGAGTATCCAGCACGGACTGCAGCCGCATGTTGAGCTTCTCACGCTGGCTGAGTAACTCGTCCAGCTCGACCTCGCCCAATACGCTGCGCAGCGTGGTCTGCGCCACCTGCGAAGTTGCGTACAGGAAGTTCGTCACTTCGATGACCGCCTTGGTGGGATCCACTACCCGGAAATAAACTACGGCGTTCACCTTGACGGTGACGTTGTCGCGAGTGATTATGTCCTGTGAAGGAACTTCCATGGCCTCGATGCGCAGCGAGATGCGCACGATGCGGTCGATCGGCGAAAAAACGAGAATCACGCCCGGTCCCTTAGGCTGCGCCAGCACACGTCCCAGGCGGAATATAACACCGCGCTCGTATTCGGCCAGAATCTTGATGGACGAAAACAGGTAGAGCGCGATGATGAGGACAGGAATCAAAACGCTGAGGTCAGGCATGTTCCCTCCGAAGTCATCCCAATATACCGCGTGCGCGCCCCTCGGGTCGTTTTGCTTCGCGCCGTTGAACCTGCCTGCAAACCCAATGAACCAAGGAACTAGTACTGCATTGCGAATGCGGTCTGGCGCGCCGCAAGCTCTTGTTATACAATCGCTTGGTGGACCAGTTGGATATTCGTCGCGGCTCCGGATCGTACGGCAACGTCACCGTTCTAGAGATAAATGGCCCTCTGACACTGAGGAATCTTTTCGAGTTTCAGAATGCGGTTCGCCAACCCGGCATTACCGACACCATTCTTGATCTGGCTGGCGTGCCGTTCATCGATTCCGCTGGTTTGGGCGCCATCCTCAGCCACTACACGCACACGCAGAAGAGTGGCAACAAGTTCGCCGTCACCGGCGCCACCGACCGCGTTCAAATGCTGTTCAGGATCACCAAGGTGAACTCCGTACTCCCGTCCTTCGCTACAGTGCGTGCGGCCGGCGAGAGCTTCGCGGCCCTGGGTGGCGCTGCATCGATGGCAACCTCTTAGTCGATCGCGACGCGGTGTGCTACCTTAGAAAGTCAGCCGCCCCCATAACAGCCACTCGATGAAGGATTACATCGCGTTAACGAAGCCGCGAATTACCTGGCTCATCCTGATGAGCACGGCTGTCGGCTACTACTTCGGCTCCAAGGCTGGATGGAATTTTGCCATCCTGTTCCACACGATGCTGGGTACCGGGCTGATGGCGTCCGGGACTGCGGCATTGAATCAATGGTACGAACGCGAAGCAGACGCCAAGATGCGGCGGACGCAGGCGCGTCCATTGCCGGCTGGCAGGCTGGATGCGAGCAAGGCGCTCGTTTTCGCGATTGTGATTTCGCAGGCTGGCTTCATCGACTTACTGGTAGGCGCGAACGCGCTGGCTGCCACACTCGGGCTGTTTACGCTGGCAAGTTATCTGTTCCTTTACACGCCGCTCAAACAGCGTTCACCGCACTCGACCACCGTCGGCGCCATCCCGGGCGCCATGCCACCTCTGATCGGATATGCCGCGGCCAGCGGCACCCTGACGTGGGACGCATGGATTCTGTTCGCCATTCTGTTTCTGTGGCAGTTTCCGCACTTTTATGCCATCGCGTGGATGTATCGCGAGGATTACGAGCGCGCCGGGATCCGGATGCTTCCGGTGGTGGAGCCGGACGGAGAATCCACGGCGCGGCGAATTTTGGCATATTCGCTGGTGCTTATACCGATCAGCCTGATTCCGAAATTCCTTGCGATGACCGGCAATCTGTATCTCTTCGGCGCACTGGCGCTCGGCCTGGCCTTCTTCTACGCCGGCGTGCGTGTGAGCAAGGATCGAACCCGGCAACACGCGCGTGGCGTCCTGCTGGCATCGGTGCTCTATCTGCCTCTGCTCTACGGTCTGATGGTCTTCGATCGTCTGGCATGAAGTTTGTCGTTTTCGCCGCGTTTTTCCTCAGCCTGGTCGCCTGCAACAAAAAGCCGGCCGCCGCGCTCCCTGTGTATTACGATGTGCCTGCATTTCGTCTGATCGCGCAGGACGGACGCCCCTTCGATAGCTCCGTGGCGCTCAAAGACAAGATCTGGGTTGCGGATTTCATCTACACAACCTGCCCCGGCCCTTGTCCGCGGATGACCTCGCAGATGCGCGAAGTGCAGAGGGCGATCGCGAAAATGCCGGACGTGACGCTGGTCTCGTTCACAGTGGACCCCGCCCGCGACACGCCTCCCGTCCTGGCCGAGTATGCGAAACTGCACGGCGCGTCCTCGGAGCAATGGTTCTTCTTAACCGGCGAGCCGGCTACTCTTCAAACGCTGGATCGCGACGTGTTCAAGCTCGGCAACGTGGACGCATCCTTGCAGCACAGCACGCGATTTGTGCTGGTAGACCATCGGTCGCGCATTCGAGGCTACTACGATACTTCGGAATCACGCACCATCCCTCGCCTGATTGAGGACATTTACGCTCTGGTTCGGGATCGCACATGATCGGCGTTCACGATCTTCCGGCTATCAACGCCACATTGAACGGCGCCGCAACCATTCTTCTATTGACGGGCTTCACGTTGATCCGAAAGCGCCGGATTCAGGCGCATAAGCGCGTGATGCTCACGGCATTCGGTGTTTCGGTGGCGTTTCTGATTTGCTACTTGACGTACCACGCCCAAGTCGGATCTGTCGCTTACACGAAGACCGGTCCGCTGCGAGCAGTTTATTTCAGCATCCTGATCACGCACACCATTCTGGCCGCCACGGTGCCGGTCTTGGCGATCATCACCCTGCGCCGCGCGCTGCGCGGGGATTTTCAGCGGCACAAGCGCATCGCTCGCTGGACCTTTCCGATCTGGCTGTACGTGAGCGTCACCGGTGTCGTCGTCTACCTGATGCTGTATCAATTCTGAGTATCCTATAACCGTGTCTGAAGCAATCAAAACGAAACTGACAGCCCAAACCTCGTCGGGGGGATGCGCGTCGAAACTCAGTCCGAAGATTTTGGATCAGGTGCTTGGCCGGATCCCACGCTGGACGAATGAAAACGTGCTGGTTGGGTACGACACGGCCGACGATGCCGGCGTATACAAGCTGACGCCCGAGCTCGCTTTGGTTCAGACCGTCGATTTTTTCAGCCCGATCGTGGACGACCCCTACACATTCGGCGCCATCGCCGCCGCCAACGCGTTGAGCGACGTGTACGCAATGGGTGGCCGTCCGATCTCCGCGCTCTCGATACTGGCCTGGCCGGCCAAAGGCGACTTGGAAGACTTATCCGAAATATTGCGCGGGGGCGCCGAGAAGATTCACGAAGCCGATTGCGCCGTGCTGGGCGGTCATAGCGTCGCCGACAGCGAGGTCAAGTTCGGCTATGCCGTTACGGGTACGATCCATCCGGATCGGATCAAGGCCAATGCCGGCGCCCGTGCTGGCGACGCGCTGGTGTTCACTAAACGCATCGGGACGGGAGTGATCTCGACGGCGCTGAAGCGCGGGATCGCCAAAGAATCCGATGTCCAGGCGGCTATCACCTCGATGCTGACGCTCAATCGCGCGGCCTGCGAGGTCATGCTTCAGCTCGACGTGCACGGATGCACGGACGTCACCGGGTTCGGCCTCATCGGCCATTCGCGCGAAATGGCCATGGCCAGCCACGTCACGCTCGAGATTGACTCGCGTGCGATTCGATTCCTGCCAGGCGCGATTGGCTATGCCAACCAAGGAGCCATCTCCGGCGGTCTGAAGAATAATCGCGAGTTCGCGTCGAGCTGTGTCGAAGGGCTTTCGGAATTTGACGATCTGCTCTACGATCCCCAGACCTCAGGCGGCCTGTTGATCTCGCTCCCGGAAGCTGATGCGGTGCGATTCGAGCGCGCCTTTCCGGCAGCCTATCGAATAGGAAGAGTTATTGAAAGAGCCGCGAAACCGATACGGGTCAGTTAGTTGATGGAGCCAATCCTTCGTCGCAGCCGCTTTTTTTGAAGGACCGCTCCCCTGAAGAACGGCCTCAAATTCGCCATTTATTCGCCACCATGCGACCGTTCTTCATTTGTATCGGTGGGCCGCCGGCCAATCAGCACTCCCTTTGGTCACGGCTCTGTTAGCGGCCGTAATCCCTGGCCGAGCCGTGACCAAAGGGAGCGGTTTCAAATAATCATTTAGCGGGCTGATTTTTTCACAGTCCCAGAGGCAGCAGTGCCGGCGAGGCGCACTTTTGGCGCTAGCTACTTACCCATATCGTTGACGATTCCACCCTGCACCTTGGCAGCTTCTTTGGCGGCTTTCATCTTCTTGGTGTCCAGCGCCTTCTGCACCCAGCCGTCGGCGGTGTCCACGTCCCTCTTGTACTGCTCCGGTGTATCGTCCAGATCGGCGCGCTCGCGGATCAGGAGATTCATGTAAGCCATGGCATCGTCGTAGTTGGGATCGATATCCAGAGCCTTCTGCAGGTTCTTTATCCCGTCTTCGATGACGGCGCTGTAGTTTTCCTTCAGATCGGCCTTGACCTTCTTGTCCTTCAGTGGGCCGGGCTCTTCGGGCTTCATGCCCAGGTCGGCCCGCGACTTCATCCATGCCGCGTACCATTTCACCCAGTCAATGACGCCCAGGCTGTAAAAGCCCTCTTTATTTTGCGGATCTGCCGCGATGAGCTTCAGATACCACTCTTTGGCTTCGTCCAACTTCTTGAGCTTGGCCTCGAGATCGGGCATGCCTTGCGCCTGTTGATAGCTGAGCGATGCCAGGGACGCGAGGGCGGTCTTGTCGTTTTGATCCTTCTCCAGCACCTTGAGGAACTCTTCCTTGGCCTGCTTGGCGAGCTGCAGATTGTCCGGCGATTCGGCGCCGGGAATGTATTGGCTCATGTAGGCAGTGGCAAGGTATAGGCGTGGCGTCAGGTTCGAAGGATCCAGCGCCACGGACTTCTTGAAGAACTCTACGGCGTCGGGATACCTGGCGCTCTTATAAGCCTGAACACCGCGATTGAGCTGATCGCGCGACCGCAGTCGATCGCAACCCGTCCCGGCCAAAATCAGCACCCCAAGTCCCAGTGCGAATAGTTTGTTCTTCATAGGTTTAGTATTGAATTATAGCTCCGGCCGCCTGGCGCGCAACACGTCGCGTGCTGGCGCTGAGCGGGTTCTACTGTCCAAGTTCGATCTTGGGAGTCATCAAGCCGATCTTGTCGATCTGAGCTCCCTTGGCGATATCGATGGCCTTTGCCACCGTTTCAAATTCCAGATCGGGGTCGCCCTTAACGAAGACCACGCGTTCGGCTCGGGTCTTGAAGATGGCTTCCAGGCGCGCACCGAGTTTCTGTTCGTCGGTATCCTCGTTGTTGATGTGCATCGATTTGTCTTTATCGATGACGATCACAACCGTCCGGTCCTGATCGGGAGGAGGCTGATTCTTCTTATCCGGCGGTTGCGGAGCCAGCGCCTCGAGACCATGCGGCGTCAGCGGCGTGATGACCATGAAGATGATCAACAACACCAGCAGGACGTCGATGAGTGGCGTCATGTTGATTTCGGATTTGGGCCCTCCGCCGGGGCCGCCCACTGACATTGCCATAAATAGCTCCTAGTTCCTTAGTTCTTCGTGTCTTACTGACCCGCCGGCGGCGCGGCCGCCTGCTGCTTCTTGGAGTCTGGAATTGCTTCTGTGATTAATCCGATTTGATCGACGCCCGCGGCGCGAACATTGTCGATAACGTCCTCAACCGCCGAATACTTGGTCCGCGCGTCGCTCTTGACGTAGACTGTCTTGTCCGTCTTGTTGGTCAGAAGGTCTCTGACTTTCTCCGGAATCTGCTCGCTGGTCAGCTTAATATTGCCGGGGCTCAGGAAGATACTGCCATTGCGGGTAATGGCAATGAGCACCGCGTCTTCTTTGTCGGCCGCCTGCATGGTGATGTCATGATGCGTCCGAACCAAATCCACCTGTTGACCCTTGGTGAGCATGGGCGTGATGACCATGAAGATGATGAGCAGCACCAGCATCACGTCCACCATGGGCGTAACGTTGATGTCTGCGACCGGCGGCGGAACTACCTGCTTCTTCATATCCGAACTCCTTGCGGGGTGTGGGTTGGATGTTCAACCCCACCCCGTGAAAATTCAACTCGCGTTTCCCTGAAAACTACTTCGCTGCTCCGGCTCGCTGCGTACGCTTCAAGAAATAGTCGATCAGCTCCGAGCTGGAGTTGCCCATCTCGACGTCGAACGCTTCAATCCGGTTGGTGAAGTAGTTGTACATCCAGACGGCGGGGACGGCCACGAACAGACCGACGGCGGTGGTGACCAGTGCTTCTGAAATACCTCCGGCGACGGCGCCGAGACCGGTCGACTTCTGCGTCGAAATGCCCTTAAACGCATTGATGATGCCGACCACGGTGCCGAACAGTCCGACGAACGGCGAGGTGGAACCGATGGTCGCCAGGCTGCTTACACCGCGCTTCAGTTCGGCATGCACAATCGCCTCGGCGCGTTCGAGCGCGCGCTTAGACGCCTCGATCTCTTCGCCCGGAATCTCCGAACTCAATTGATGGGCCCGGAATTCCTGGAGACCGGCCACTACGACCTTGGCCAGGTGGCTCTTGCTGTAACGGTCGGCGATCTTGATAGCCTCGTCCAACTTACCTTCGCGCAAAGCGCCTGCAACGGCCGGGGCAAATTGGCGCGACTGCTTGCGTGCGCCGTTATAGGCGATCAAGCGGTCAATCATGACGCCGATGGACCAGGCCGACATGAGGAACAGGACGATGACCACCGTACGGGCCGGCCACGCCATGACTTCCCACATGCTTCGGACGTCGAAATTCATAGGCTGATCCTGCAAGAGCAGGAACGCCCAGGTTTGCAATTGTAAGAACATCTTTTTCTCCTGCGAGTTGAATTAAACTTCTATTGGCTTAACGTAAAATTGACATCAATCTGAGTGACCACTTCAACCGGTTCGCCATTGAGGAGCGTCGGCTTGTACTGCCACTGGGAGACGGCCTGACGGGCGGCCTCGACCAGCAGCGGATGGCCAGTCACTAATTGCAAATTCTGAATGGTGCCGTCTTTCCCGATGATCGCAGTAAACTTCACCACGCCTTGAATGCGGGCCTGTTTGGCTAGCGCCGGATAAAGCGGTTGGACTTTGCGAATCAGGTTGGCCTGCTGGACGTTGCCGCCTACGCGAATTCGTTGCGGCGTCGCCGGTTTGGGCGCTTCCTTAACGGGAGGTGGCGGAGGCGCGCTCCCCACGTTGCCGATAATACCCATCACTCCACCGGGAGCGCCTCCCGGCACTCCGCCCGGAACTCCACCTACAATACCGGCGCTGGATGGCGGCGGCAGTTCTTCTTCCCGGATGTTCGCGATCTCTTTCGGAATCTGTTTCGGCGCCATCAGCTTTCCGGCGTCAAACTGCCGGGGAATCACTTTGACCACCTTGGGCGGCGCCGGCGGCGGAGGTGGTGGTGGCGGAGGTGGCGGCGGCGGAGCAACCAGGAAGCTGGTCAGCTGGGCGCGCGGCAAGGTGTCCGTGTAGATCAATGGGATCAGAATCAAGAGGCAAACGATCAAGATCTGTCCACCGAAGGAAAGGATCACGGTCCAGGTCTTGTGCGTCTTCGCAGTACCTTCCACAAAAGTCTGCTGAAACAACTGATCAGGCATATGTCACTCTCCTCAGAAATCCCCGCCGTCCAAAGGCGCAGAAAATATCATACCTCTTCGGCGGTCCGCTTACCTTGGCCTTGCTCCACGAACGGGCGCCGGGGCCGGACCTGCCGTTGGCCGCTTGCGCCTCTCCACGAAATTATGCCAGAAGATCAGGATCGGGCTGGCAACGAAAACCGATGAATAAGTACCAACGATGATGCCGCAAACCAGCGCGAACGAGAATCCGTTTAGTACCTCGCCGCCGAACAGCAACAACGCCAAGGCCGTAAGCAGCGTCAGGCCAGATGTAAGAACAGTTCGGCTCAACGTTTGATTCACGCTGATGTTGATCAATGGCTCCAACGCTTCCCGCCGCAGGAGTTTCAGATTCTCACGGATGCGGTCGAATACCACGATGGTGTCGTTCATCGAGTAGCCGACCAGGGTCAGCAGCGCCGCGACGACGGTGAGCGAAAGCTCTTTGTTGAAGAGCGAGAACAACCCGATCGTGATGATGGTGTCGTGGAACACGGCAATCACAGCCGCCACTCCGTATATCCACTCAAACCGGAATGCGATGTACACCAGCATTCCACCTAATGCGTACATCACCGCGAGGATGGCTTTACGCTGCAACTCCGCGCCGATCTTCGGGCCCACCACTTCCGTTTTCACTACTGCCAGCGGCGCCGGATAGGTGTGCTGTTTGAGAACAGCCAGCACTTGCGGCGTGACGCCCGGAACCGAAGCGAGATCATCCAGTTTCCGAATCAGACCGGAATGCTGCTTGCGGTAGTCCATAATATTGGCGCCGAGATCGTGCAGTTGCTGGTCCGACGTCGGCACGCTGGCCGCTTGCAGGTGTTCGCGCAAGTAACCCGTTAGGGCGTCCGCTCCACCGGCGTTGATGTTGTACTTGCCGCCGCTGTCGCCGCCAAAGGCCGACATCAGACTGTCCACGATGGTTTGACGCGCAGCCTGAAGCGCGCGGTCGTCGCTCTGGTCGGTACCGATAATGTCTTCCGGCTTGCCTTGCACTTCCTGCACGTCGACGGGCAGCTTTCCTGAAAGAGCCGCGCGCACTTTTTCAACCGGCGGCCGTTCGGCGAATTCCACCGTTACCAGCGCCCCCCCTCGAAAATCAATGCCATAGCGGGGACCACCCTTAGCCACAACGCTCGCTATGCCGGCCACCGACAAGATGAGGGAGAGAATGATGAACGGCCATTTCTTCCCCAGGAAATCGAAGTTCGTGTTCTTAAATAATTCCATGCACTCAGTCGTAGCGCCGGCATCTATATCGTTTAGACACCGGCTGGCGGGAACGAGTTCCCGGGACCCAATCCTTTACAAACTCTAGATACTCAAAGCTGTCACTTGGCGTTTACCGGACAGCTCAAAATCAAAAATCGTCTTGGATACAAAGACCGCCGTAAAGATGTTGGCGATCAAGCCGATCACCAGGGTGACGGCAAAGCCTTTCACTGGACCAGTTCCAAAGATAAACAGAAACGCACAAGATACCACGGTGGTGACGTGCGTGTCGATGATGGTCGCCAGCGCCTTGCTGAAACCGGCGTCCACGGCCGCGATCACGGCCTTGCCGGCCCGCAATTCCTCGCGGATCCGCTCAAAAATCAGTACGTTGCTGTCCACCGCCATACCGATGGTCAGAATGATGCCGGCGATCCCCGGCAACGTCAGCGTCGCGTCGAAATAAGCCAATGCCGCAATCAGAATAACTGCATTCAGAATCAGCGCCAAGGTCGCGTTGATACCCGACCGGCGGTAATAAAATAGCATCCACAAAATGACTGCCGCCAGACCGACGCTGCCGGCGCGGAACCCTTCGCGAATCGAGTCCGCGCCGAGCGATGGCCCCACGGTACGCTCTTCTTCGTAAACCACTTGGGCCGGCAATGATCCGGCGCGAAGATTCAACGACAGGTCGGCGGCTTCCTCTTGACTGGCGGCGCCCGTGATTCGTCCCGTATCGCTGATGCGAGACTGAATGGTCGGCGCGCTGATCACTTGCCCGTCCACAACGATAGCGGCGCGATTGCCGATGTTCGCTTCCGTATAGCGCTCAAAGCGCTTGGCGGCATCCTGGGTCAGCACGAAACCGGTCTCCCAGCGTCCGACGCTTTGATCCTGCGCTGCATGCGCGTCCCGGATATCGGTACCCCGTACGATCGGGCTCCGCGAAACCAGGTACCAGCTTTGCTGTCCGCCCCGCAGTACCGTCGGCACCAGCTTGGTGTTCAAGGGCAACACGCCGCCGTGCTTAGTCATAGCTTCTTCGCGCGAAGCGAAGGGTCCGTCTTTCACCTCATCCCATTCCAGTACCGCTTGCGTCTGCAGCAGGTTCTTCACGTGCGCCGGATCATCCACGCCCGGAAGCTGCACCAGCAGCTCGGCCTCGGCGTCGCTGCGGCCGGTCGGCTGCACGGATGATTCCGCCAGCCCCAGCCCGTTGATCTTTCGCTCGATGGTCGCCATGGTCTGCGTCATCGTATCGTGCCTCAACTTCAAGGATTCGGTCGGCTTTATGTTCAATCGGTAGTCGGTTGAATTGACGGCCGTCAAAACCCACTCGCTGAACTGATCGTTGATGACACTCCGGAAGGCGCCGCTCTTTGCCACCGGGATACCCTTGAGTTCGATCTGGATCTTGTCGGCGTCTTCCAGCTTGGCGGGATCGTTGCGGGTCGGCTCGCTCGCAAACTCGATGTTGTCCTTTTTCAGCTCTTCCTTGATCCGCTCGATGGTAGTATCGGCGAATGCCTTAAAGGCATCCTGAAGCTGGACTTGCATCACCAGTTGCGTGCCGCCGCTCAAGTCGAGCCCCAGGTGAATGTTCTTCTTCCAGTTGGCAATCAGCTCGGCTTTCGACTTGGGCAGGCCGATGATGCCGTAGATGCAGACCAGAATGATGGCAACGATGATTCCGATTTTGATCTTGATATTGCGTTTCATGATTTATCAGCTTCCGTTTTCTCGTTTCTGGCTTCCGGTTCGCGCCACCGGTTGGTTGGGCAAACCAGGAACTGGAAATGAGAGCGGGGTTCTATGTTTTCTTTTCTTCCGTTACCAAGCCGGTGACCGAGCTACGTGCCACCTGCAATTTCACGTTGTCCGGCTTGACGCGTAGTATCAGAGTATCATCATTGTTGATGGTCACGATCGCGCCCACGATCCCTCCTGTCGTTATGACAACGTTACCGTTTTCCAAACCCTTCAGCATCTGAGCCTGCTGCTTCTTCTGGCGCTGCATCGGCATGAACACCAGCAAGTAAAAGATGCCGACGATCACCAGCAAAGGCAGGAAGCCCACGATGGGGTTGGTCGAGGGCGCCGTCTGCAACAACAAACTGAAGAGAGTCATTCTTACCGATTCTAAACTACCGTTCGATTCGTCGAGTATTCAGAGGGATAAACGAAGTACGACGTTAGGACCGACTTCAACTTATTCTACCGTCGCGCCGCGGATGCCGTCCAGAAAGTCCCGAAATCTCCCAAGCAGTATAGCCTGCCTGATTTGACGCATGGTGTCAAGGTAGTACTTTAAGTTGTGTAGCGTACCGAGCGTTGCAAACAGGATCTCTCCGGCTTGGAAAAGATGGCGAAGATAGGCCCGCGAGTACGTACGGCAGGTGTAGCAACCGCAGTTCGAATCAACCGGCTGAGGATCCTCTTTGTAGCGAGCCTGCTTGATGCTTACGCGCCCGGCCGGCGTAAACAGACAACCGTTTCGCGCATTGCGCGATGGCAGCACGCAATCCATCATGTCCACTCCCGTCGCCACGTATTCGGGCAGTTCTTCCGGCATCCCCACACCCATCACGTAGCGCGGCCGATCGCGAGGCAGCAATCGCGTCGTCACCTCAGTCATCTCGAGGCTGAGCGATCGCGGCTCGCCCACCGATAGCCCCCCGATCGCATAACCGGGCGCATTCAGTTCCAGTACTTCTTCGGTGCAAGCGCGGCGAAGGTCGCCGAACATCGATCCCTGGACGATCGGGAACAAGGCTGAATCAGTTCCGGTGTCCTCCTTGCAGCGCGAATAATGCTGCCAAGCGGTCCGCGCCCAATCCACCGTCCGCCGCATGGCCTGATTTGCGGCCTCGTGGCTGGCGGGATACTCGATGCATTCGTCCAGCGCCATAATGATGTCGCTCCCGAGCGCAAGTTGGACGTCCACCGTGGATGCCGGAGTGAACAGATGCGCATCGCCGTCCAGGTGCGAGCGGAACAGCACGCCTTCGTCTGTGACCTTGCGCAGATCGCTCAGGCTGAAGACCTGGAATCCGCCCGAGTCGGTGAGAATCGCGCGCGGCCACGACATGAACCGGTGCAGCCCGCCCATCGATCGGATCAGTTCGTGGCCGGGCCGAAGAAACAAGTGATAGGTATTGGCCAGGATGATTTGGGCATCCAGCTCATCCGCCAGATCGCGCTGCGTCACGCCCTTGACGGTGGCCTGCGTACCGACGGGCATGAAGACGGGCGTTTCGATGACGCCATGCGCGGTGTGGATCAGGCCGGCTCGCGCGCCCGTATCGGGGCACTCGGCCTGCAACTCAAAATGCACATTCTCACTGTACTTCGTGGCGCACGCTTCAGCGTGCCGCGTTCGCACTCATGCGAACGCTTGGTGGTTTTGCGCCGGCTCGGGAAAGGCGTTCACATGATTGTGAACGCGGCACGCAAGAGTGCGTGCGCCACACGCTACCGAATTACCTGATGCCGCCGCAGAATCTCGACCGTCTTGTCAATCGGCAAAGCATCCACAGTGTGGCCGCGGCTGGTTGTGGTGGTAGCGCGGAGCAGGGAGTTGTAGACGGCTTCCTCGGTAGCCTCGATCGCGGCCAGAAACAGCGGAGACATCGCGTCGTTGTCCAGAACGTCGCGCGAGTGCGAGGTGGAGAACGCGATCGCGTAGTCGCCGCTGCCATTGTTTCCCGCGGCGCCCGTGCGGCCCAGCCCCAGCATGGTCCGCGCGGCCAGGCGTTTCAGATTGCGTGCATCCACGGGCGCATCCGTCGCCACCACCACAATCACCGATCCTTTGGCCGTATCCAACTCGTCGTGCAGATAATAGCGGCCCAGCTCGCGCCCCACCGGTGCGCCCGCGATGGTCAGAATGCCTCCGAAATTGGTCTGCACCAGTACGCCGACGCTGTAACCGCCGAGCTTCGCCGGCAGCTTGCGCGATGAAGTTCCGATGCCGCCTTTGAAGCCGAATGCGACCGTCCCAGTGCCCGCGCCGACCGCTCCCTCTTCCACCGGGCCGCTTTTCGCACCTCGAATTGCAGCGAAAACTTCCTCACGGCCAACCGGACGCGAGCGAATATCGTTGAGAAAACCGTCGTTCGTTTCGCCGATCAGCGGATTAATGGACTGAACGTTCTCATTTCC